>CAYFUR010000003.1:10707-18526 GCA_964346275.1 uncultured Candidatus Sumerlaeota bacterium | reverse complement strand
CTGATCGCCCTGGGCGCGGCCCCGGCTGGCGAGAGTCAGCGGATAGCCTTCGATGCGGATTTGGCTGGCGTCGCGCACCTTAATCTGCAGAGCGCCTCGATACTCGGTCAAGGTTCCCTTGGCGGAAAGCCGGGCTCCCGGCCGCGGAACCGGCTGATCGCCATGAATCTTTGGCGCCACATCGGGCCAGTAAACGACCATCACGGGCTGGGAGGGACGATCAACGAGCAGCAGCCGGTGGGGAACGCGAGGGCCCGTGGAAGCATCGACTTTGTTAATCGTTCCTTCCACAACCACCTGGTTTTCCAACTGATCGGCGTAAACCTTGGCGGCGGGCGTCGCGCCGGAAAAGGGCTTGAATTGCAAGTTGGCCTTTTGCTCAGCCGGGGCCGTTTCCTGGGCCCACACAAACGCTGCCGGGGAGAAGGCCAGGCTCAACCCGAGAATCGCAGGGGCGAACCGCTTCAGGCTTTTCATAACGGGTAACTCCAAAATTTTTATTTCTTGGAACAGCAAAGAAACGAACGCAGCATGAAGAAGGGGCCTCCGCAAGGAGAAAGCCCCCTTTATCAGGTCAAGCGCAGGCACATGGCACCCCGCTGTCTTTCGGTAAATAAATACAGGGGTGCGAGCTGCAGTGCTGTTCGAGGCGCAGGACTAATGGGGACATGGATTCGCAACACTTGCTCGTGCTCGGCCGCTTCCGTGCTTTCAGTGCGGGGACCGGTTGACCAGCCTCAGCCCAGCACATGCTTCGCCAGCACCGCTTGCAGATCGTAGATATTCACCTTCTTGCTGAACTTTTTCTGCAGCGGCATCGGATCGCTGCCGATCCACAGCTTCAGCTCCGCGTCCAGGTCGAAGTGCCCCGACGTCTCGACGCTGAATTTCGTGATTTTGGAATAGGGGATCGTCAGGTATTCCGTTTTCTTGCCCGTCATTCCCTGGATGTCGACGAGGATCAGCCGCTTGTTCGTAAAGACAAAGGTGTCGCGAATCACCTGAAATCCGACCTCGATCTCTTCCCCTTCCGTCAAAAGCTGGCCATAGTCGCTCTGCAACTTGTCCGGGGCGACCACCCCCGCGTTTCCCATGATTCCGGAAAGCAATCCCATGATGCTGCTCCTTTCTGTGATGTTTATCGGGAAACCTACACGATGACCATCGGCCTACTCAACGCTCTTTACTTTTCCCAACCCCCAATGGCCCTCCATGAAAAACGTTTGGCGTGGCAAATAAAGCATTGACGGGCACACTGATTGTCGGTTGACTCTCACCAATCTGCCCAACATGGGCACGCCAACGGGAGCACCGACCGCTATGAACACCTTCCCCTCCGGCTTCATGGCCGATTTTCACATCCTCACCGGCATCACCGAGGAAGAGTTCGCTCAATACGCCAGCGAAACGGACTTTAATGATGTGGAGCAGGGTGAACCGCTGCTGGCGCAGGCCCTCCAGCAGCAGGCAACGCGGCACGAAATTTCCAGTCCGCAGGTTTTCCTGGGCGCCCGGAGCCTTGCCGGGACATCCATTGCGAAAATCAAGAAGATGAAGGGCGAAGATCTGCTCGACCAGCTTGCGGAGTTGATCGAGCAGTTTGGCGGCGAAAAATCCGAGATCATGGGATGCCTCCCGGCGCTCTTCGCTCACTCCAACACCCTGAGCCAGCTCGCCCAGGATGGCATCGAAATTGTCCGGCCCAATGTCAACGCGCCCAGCGCGTCCCTCGAGCCCGTCTTCAAGTAAAGCGGCCCGGCAGGCCTCTCAGCCCTCCGAGTAGGTCATGCAGCTGACCCGGTCATCCATCATCGAAATCTTGACGCTTTCCGCGTGGCACATCAGATCCTTGTTGTGCACGCAGCTTGTTGCCTTGCAGGCGCCGATATTGGCCACTTGCGTCTCGATGCCGCCGGTTTCCGACCCCGAGCGTGGCTTATAGGTCTCGCAATTTGCCGGCGACGGCTCGTCAATGGTGATCGCCAGCGCGTGGCACTGGTCGTTTGAATTAAAAACACAGCTCGCTACTGTGCACTGGTTCACGGTCGCTACCTGGGCCATGGTCATGACTCCTTCTCTCAAGTTGGGATAAATATACACGCCCCAAAGTTGCTGTCAAGAAAGATCAATTCACCGAATAAACTTCATGCCTCGCCAAAACACCTTTGACGGGCCAAACAGGGGTTAAGGTACTGACGCCCCTCGCACATCGTGCAATGAAAAGGCTCAAGCGGCCGAGGTTCTATGCCCCCCGCTGCATGACTCCATCTTTCCGGAGTCGGCAGTTTGCAAATCTGGCTGATCTGAATCGTCTGATTGGAGCGGGAGACGGGATTCGAACCCGCGACATTCAGCTTGGAAGGCTGAAGCTCTACCACTGAGCTACTCCCGCTCGGCGGGTCGTAGGTAGACTTCCCAGGCACGGCCCGTCAACACAAAACACGACTCCTTCCGGCTTGACGTTGGGCTCCGGCGCACCACCATCTTGATCACAGATCCGGGAGGTGGCTTCATGCGCTGTCCGCATTGCGGAACGGAAAACCGAGACGATCGGGGAACCTGCTATCATTGCAGCAAGGACCTGACGATGCTGCGCCTGATTGTGAACAAGGCGAAGCAGCATTTCAACAACGCGGTGGAGCGGGCCGAACGCCAGTATTATCCCGAGGCGCTCGCCGAGTTGAACGATGCGCTGGAGCTGAATTCGCGCTTTGCCGAGGCGCTGGTGCTCAAGGGGACCGTGCTGGCGCGGATGGAGCGTTTCGAGGAGGCGCGCGAGGCGTGGGAGAAGGCGCTGGCGCTGAATCCCCAGGCGGCGCGGGCTCATCGCTACGTGGGCCAGTTGGGCGAGGGCGAGGCGGCACTGCCGCTTCTTCGCCGGGCGCGAGCGGTCGTCTATGGTGCCGCCGGCCTGGCCGCGGCGGCTCTCTTGATCGTCGTGCTGGTTTTGAGCATGGCGGGGGATAGCGAGGCACGTGATCTTCGCGCGGGGTGGTCGGCTCTTTCCGATGGGGACCTCGCCAGGGCGCGCATGGTGGCGCTCTCCCTGGAAGAGCGGGGAGCGCGCGAGGATTTGCTGCGTGCCGTGGACCGGCGGATTCAGGCCGAGCTGGACGCAGTGGCTTCGCTGGCACGTGGCGACGAGCCATTTGCCGCGGTGGAAAAGCTCAAAGAACTTGAGGACTTGGAGCTGAGTGAGGAGCAACGGCGCGCCGTGGCGCGGGAAGAAGACCATTTGCAGAAGATTCTTCTCCGCAGGCTGGAGCAGCTCTACGAGCAGCCGGGCTCCATTGCCGACGCAAGGGAAATGGCGCCGCGTGTTGTCGAGGCCTTTCCCGCCATGGCTGGCAGCGTGTCACGCATTCAACGCGCCGCGGCGGAGTCCGTCTCCACGCGCGCTGGGGCCATTTTCCAGATGGTGATCAACCAGTTGGAAAACTGGCGCGAGGCCGCGCTGGTGCTGTCCAGGCTCGAGGAGGCGAAGCAATTCGCCGTCCGGCACAGTATCAATGATGAGCTGGAGGAAAAACTCGTCGGCGAGGTCTATCGCCTGTCGGGTCGCTATGCGCAGACTCTGGCTGAAGGAGCGCGCCAGGCTTTGGAGCGAAACCAGGGTGATTTGTTTCGGGAGATGGTTTCTTATATTGAGCAGCTTCCCGGGCCGGGAGAAAGGCCTTACGCAAAGCTTCTGGGCAGGCTGAAGGAAGAGAAAGCAGAAGCGGAACGTGAGCGTCTATACGCCCGGCTGAAAGCTGCCCTGGAGCAGAAAAACTATCGCGATGCCATGGAGGCGGCTGGCTGGTTGCAATCACTCGGCGTGGAATTGGAAAATGATTTAGCAGGACGTGTCGCAGAAGCGAGGGAGCAACTTGCTATCGAAAGCTACTATGAATTGATGGACCGCGCCGCGGCAATCGAGGCAGGGGATTTGACACCGGAAGGCGCGCGCGAGGTCTTGCAGCTTGTGGAATATGCCGTGGGCGTCTTGCCACCCCGTCTCCAATTGCGTGCGGAAGAGAACCTGCTTTTCTTCGCAGCCCGCGCGCATCGCCTCCTTGGCGAGGAACAGGCGGCGGAAGAACGCCTTCAAATCCTGCGCGAGCAGTATCCCCAGTCGCCTTACCTTCTGGACTAGGCGGCTGCCCGGATGGCATTTTTCCCGCCACGCCGCGGTCCGATCGAGAAGCCAATGGATTGGCTTCTCCGCCATCGTGGGAAGACGGACTCGGTCCTCATCCTCCTCTCCTGGATGTGTTTCTGGGGCTTTCTTGCGGGCTGGCCCGTTGCGTTGATTCTGATTTGGGCGAATTCCCCCGGGGAATTCGGCACAACGCTGCTGCGCTACCTGGGAGTCGGCCTTTTCTCCACCGGTGTTGCGGTTTCGTTTCTGGCTGCTTCCGCAGGTTCCGCGGTTCGGTCGAAAATCGATCATTCGCCGCTTCTGATGGAGTTGCTTGTTACTCCCTTGTCCGGGCGGGACATGGTGAACGCCATGAAGCGGCGCAGCCGCCAGGTCGCTCTTGCCGGGGGAGCAATGATAAGCGTTGCCGCCCTCGGGTTTTTCGCCGCCTTAATCTTCACCGGCACAGAGGGAAAGGCAGCCCTTAAAGAAACCCAGCTCATTGTCTTCGCCCTCGTGCTCGAGCCAGACTCCTCTGGGTTTTCCAACCGGCTCTCGGCTTCGCTTTGCGCGGTTGCCGCGACAATTGCTCTCTTTCTCTCTTTTTCGGCGGGAGCGGCTCTCCGCGCGGCCTCCCTGGCAAGGCTTTCTCATCACACGGGCAAGATCCGCGTGTACGGGGCGGTGCTGACCGCAGCGCTTCTTCTCGCGGTGATCGTTTCCTTGCTATTACGAACCAGTCTCATTGGGATATTGATCAACGATTACTTCGGGCGCGACGGCTTCCAATTTCTCGCCATCGCCGTTGTGGAAATTCCCGTGGCGCTGTCGCGTGTCTATACGACGCGGCGTATCTGGCGCCAGACGGAACAGAAACTTACCCGTGATTTCGACAAATTATTTCTCGAGGGTGCTTGAATCGCTTTCTTCTTCCGAGCGAAAAAGCTCGGGACGCTCGATTGCGAGGAGCGCCTGGCGGCAAATTCCATGAAATAACGACACCTCTCGCTTCGTTACGCTGCCGCGCGCGAGCAGGTTGCGCAGTTTGGAAACCGATGTGCGCACCCGCATGTCGCCGGGCCAGCCGGTCCGCAGCATCAGCTTCGTCGCATGGCGGGCCAGGCGCTGAATCTCTTCCTGGGTTGCCGGCTGGTCTTCCGCCTTTTCACTCCCGCCCAAGGGAGTGATCGCCTTGTCCGAAGCGGCCAGGCCCAGCCCGGGGGCGGCAAGGCCGAGGCGGCGTTCCGCCTCCGCCACTCCCGCCAGGGTGGCGGCGATCGCCTGGGCCAGGTTGAGCGAGGGAAAGTCCGGGTTCGTCGGCAGGCTCCAAAGAAAACTGCAGAGTTCCATCTCCTCCGCAGTCATACCGCGGTCCTCGCGGCCGAAAACGAGGCCGCATCGTGTATAGCTTTCTTTACCGCGCAGCAGGTCTTCCGGAACGTGGCCCGTACTATCCAGCTTGTGGATCTTGCCGCTGACTCCCGTCAGGCCGATAACCAGCTCCATATCGGCGACCGCATCCTCCAGGCTGCTGGAGAGATGGATTTGCCGGAGCAAATCCGCGGCGCCCGAACTGAAACGCCGCGCTTCATCGCCGTTGACTTCGCAGCGCGGCGAAACGACACGCAAAGCACCTACGCCAAAGTTCCGCGCGACACGGGCCGACGCTCCGACGTTTCCGCCTTCCTTCGGTTCGATCAGGATTAATGTCCAGCGGCGCAGCGACACAGGCCTATTCCGGTTCGATGCCGTATTCCTGCAGCTTGCGATAGAGCGTTTTCCGCCCGAGACCCAGGGTGCGTGCGGCCTTCGCCTTGTTGCCGTTGAATTCCGACAAGGTGGCCTTGATCAACTCCTTTTCCGCATCGGAAACGGTCATGCCCACGCGCAGGCGCACCGCATTCGATGGGGCGGATTCCGTGCGAATCTCCTCGGGCAGATTCTTCGGCATGACCTCCCGGCCACTCGTCAGAATCACCGAGGATTCCATGATGGTGCGCAGCTGGCGCACGTTGCCGGGCCAGTGATAATTCTGCAGCACCTGCATGGTTTTTGGATTCATCGTCAGTTTCTTACCGTGCTCTTCGTTAAAGTGTTTGAGGAAATGGTTGGCGATGAGCGGGATGTCCTCCGGCCTTTCCCGCAACGGTGGAAGATCGATCCGGATGACGTTCAGGCGATAGTAGAGGTCCTCGCGGAAATTTCCCGCCTCCACTTCCTTCTTCAGGTCGCGGTTTGTCGCCGTCACGAGCCGCACATCCACCTTTACCGGTTTTGTGCCGCCCACGCGCTCAAATTCGTGTTCCTGCAACACGCGCAGCAACTTCACCTGCAGTTCTGCCGACGTTTCGCTGATTTCGTCGAGAAAGATTGTCCCGCCGTGGGCCATCTCAAAGCGGCCGGCCTTCTGTTTCACGGCCCCGGTGAAAGCCCCCTTCTCGTGGCCAAAAAGCTCCGATTCCAGCAGCGTCTGAGTCAGCGCGCCGCAGTTCACGGCCACAAAGGGTTTCCGGCGCCGGGGGCTGTTAAAGTGAATCGCCTTGGCGATCAATTCCTTCCCCGTGCCCGTCTCTCCCTGGATCAGCACGCTCGCTTTTGTCGGAGCCACCTGGCGGACTTTCTCGAAGATGCTTTCCATCTGGGGAGAACGGCCAATGATCGAGTCAAAGCCGTAACGATCATCCACCTCCCGGCGCAGGCGCTCGTTTTCCTGCTTGAGCTGTTTCTGTTCGAAGATCCGGTCCACCAGGATTTGCAACTCGTCGATATTGACCGGCTTCATCAGGTAGTCATGGGCGCCCTTTTTCATCGCCTCCACAGCCGTTTCCACGGTGCCATGGCCGGTCAGGACGATAAAATCCGTTTTGGGAAACTCGTCGTGGACATGATCGAGTAGCTCCATCCCCTCCATTTTGGGCATTTTCAAGTCGGAAATCACCACATCGACGGGGATATTGCCGAGTTTGATCAGGGCTTGCTCGCCATCCTCGGCGAGATAGATCTCGGCGTCTGCGGACTCCAGCGCCCATTTCAGCCCTTCGCGGGTGTTTTTTTCGTCGTCGACGATCATTATGGAACGTGCCATTTTGCGCCTGCCCTTTGCGTTATTGACACATGTGTAAAATGAATCCGAAGGTGAGTCAAGGCGGGAGAACTCTTTCCCCAGCGGATTTGGCGCGAAGATTGTTCTCTCTTCCTCTGCAAGAAAGAAACAGACAATTCTCGTCCGCCTCGGATCCTGGAGGAGCATCACAAAAATGGCCATTTCACCCGCCACGGAAAATCGCGCAAAGGAAATCCTGGAGCAATTGCGCCCCTACCTTCAATCCGATGGAGGAGATGTTGAATACAAAGAGATTCGCGATGGGATCTTATATATTGAGCTTCACGGAGCCTGCCAGGGATGTGCCAGCTCGCTGATGACGCTGAAAATGGGAATTGAGCGGCGCATCATCGAAGAGCTGCCAGATATTCAAGCTGTCGAGATGCTATAATTCGGGTTTCTCTTGCCCGGCGTTCAAGCCCGGAAGATGAAAAAAGCTCCTGATTCACACGAGCGCATCCTCTTCAATCAAAATGGCGCTTCTCTCCGGGCGGCGATGGAGAGGAATGAGGCGCTTTTCGCTCGGGTGCCTCGCCCTCGCCGTGCTGACTCCCGCTTTGCCGCGCCATGTTGCGCGATGGATGCTCGTGGCACTG
>CAYFUR010000003.1:0-10607 GCA_964346275.1 uncultured Candidatus Sumerlaeota bacterium | reverse complement strand
TGGGGGCCTGCCGTTGGGCAGCGTCTCTACAGCGCCCTTGAGGCGGGTGGTTCCTTGCGAGGCGAAGCGGCCTTCTTTTCTGCCAGCATGGTGTAAAGCCGTTCGTATTGCTGGGCGGACCGGCTCCAGCTAAAGTCCTTCTTCATCGCATTATGCACGAGCCTGGTCCACGTCTCCGGGCGGCGGAGATAGTTTTCGACCGCTTCGTTGACCGCCTCCACCATGGCGTCGGGGCGATAGTCATCAAACATAAATCCCGTCCCCAGGCCGGAATCGACCGCTTCCGGAGTTGCGTGGAAGACGCTGTCGGCCAGGCCGCCCGTGCGCCGGACAATGGGCACTGTGCCGTAACGCATGGCATAGAGCTGCGTCAGGCCGCAGGGTTCAAAATAGCTCGGCATCAGAAACATGTCCGATGCGGCGATGATACGGTGAGACATCGGCATGTCGTATCCGATATGCACTCCAAATGTTTCGGGATTCGTTTCCGAGGCACTCAGTAACGCCTGTTCGTATCCGCTTTCGCCGCTGCCAAGGATGAAAAACTGAGCGTCGAGTCCAGCGAGATGGTCAAGAGCCCGCGTAATGAGATCAAAGCCCTTGGCGGCTACCAGCCGGCTGATCATGCCGATGAGAGGCTTCTTTGGATCGACAGGCAGCCCGACCTCGCCCTGGAAATCCGTCTTGCAGTTTCTTTTGCCAGTCAGATCCTCAGCCGAGAAAGAGGCCGGAATATAGGGATCCTCCATGGAATCCCACTCGTCTGTGTCTATACCGTTCAGGATGCCATGAAGGTTCGAGGCTCGCGAACGCAGGGTTCCAGCCATGCCGGCGCCTTGCTCGTCGAGCTGGATTTCGTGGGCATAAGTCGGTGAAACAGCGACCAATTCATCGGAATAGACCAGGCCCGATTTCAAAAACGACGTCTTGCCATAGAATTCGAGGCCATCGGTGGTAAAGACGGACCAGGGAAGGCCGATGGAAGGCACAACGAATTTCGCAAAATTGCCCTGATACGCGAGGTTATGGATGGAAAAAACGGACTTGATGGGTGTATAGAACTCATCGTTGCTGACAACGGGATGGTGGCGGAGCAGGGCGGGGATCAGTCCTGTCTGCCAGTCGTGCACATGGATGATATCCGGCTGCCAGTCGAGCCCCTTCAGAAGCCAGAGCGCCGCCATGTTGAAAAAGGAAAAACGCCTGTCGTTATCCACATAGTCCGAGCGTGCGGGACCGTAGATGCCCGGCCTCTCCGAGAAGCCTGGCTCGTCGATGAAATAGACGGGCATCTGGGTTTTCGGGTAGGATGTGCGCAGCACCGACCCGGTCATCAAGTCGTCGCCAAACTGGACATTGATTTCCGGCATCAGGGGAAGAAGCCGGTAGCGCGACTGGTCGATATCCTGGTAGCGGGGCAGCACCAGGCGCACGTCGTGGCCGTGCTGATGAAGGACTTTGGAAAGGGCGCCGACAACATCCGCGAGACCACCGGTCTTGCAGAAAGGAACAGCTTCCGATGCGACGAACAGGATCTTCAATTTCTTACTCCACTCACTGGAAATAGACACACCGGCAGGGCCGGTCAACGCAGACACTTCTGAGATGCGACAAGCCAACCGCCAGACAGGTCAAGCTTCATTTGGTTGAGAAAAAAAGGGTGAAAAAAGACCGCGTTCTTCACCTGGCTCTCATCACTGCTGGTTCATAAGCGAATCGTAGGAACTGGGGATTTCCACGTCTCCATCGGCCAGGACGGCAAGATCGTCACCGGTCTGATGGCGCTGGTCGAGGCCCGCGCTCCAGATCAGATTGCGATGGCTGTCATAGCCAAGGGGCACCCCCCAGCCGTCGAGCGGCGTGCCGCTGCCGTCCACTTGAAAGTTGATGATCACACGTTCCTCGGTAGCGAGTTCGGCGAGATCCCTCGGCATGCGGCCTTCGTCCAGTTCGAAATTCAGCAAACCCTGCTGAAGGTTTCGCAGGATCTGGCGGGTTTCCACAAAGGCCTCGTATTGAATGGCTTCCGGTGTTTTCCCTTGTTCTCTCGCTTCTTCAGCCGCCCGGCGGATGACGATCGCCGAGAGGCTTTCTCCTTCCTCGCCTCCCTGGGTCTTTTCCTCGCCCCCGCCGAGAAGAAAAGCCATGAGACCCCCTCCGAGCACCACGATAAGAGCCCCCGCCATGATCGCGATCCTTGCGGGAGTCAATCCTTCGTCCCGGCCGGAATCTTCCTCGGTGTGATACCCGGAATTTCGATGATCAAAACCCGCCGCGGCATGCCCTTCACCAGATCCTGCCTGGGGCTGTGAACCCTGGGGGCGGGATGGGGGAGATTGAAGGCGTGAGCCGGAGTAAGGTTCCGCTGTCCAGGAACCATCGCGGCGGCCCTCGTTGATGATCGAGCCTTCCTCGTGAGAGCGGCATTGGAGGCGCACGCGCTGGATATCGCTGAGGAGGCTTTCATAGTCCTGATAGCGCTCGTCCACATCCTTGCGCATGCAGCGGCTGATGATCTCGTCGAATTCGATGGGCACCTTTGGATTGAGCGAACGCATCGGCACAAGCGGCGCGGTCACATGTTTCATCATGATCTGAACCGGTGAATCGGCCGTGAAAGGAGGCCGGCCGCTGATCAAGTGGTAGAAGGTGGCGCCGAAGGAGTAAACGTCGGCGCGCATATCCACCGCGCGGCCCTGGCCCTGTTCGGGGGCCATATAGGTCGGAGTCCCCAGAACCATGCCTTCCTGGGTCATGTAGCTGTCTTCGAAAAAGATCTTGGCGAGGCCAAAATCCACAACCTTGGCTTCGCCGTCGCGGGTCAGCATAATGTTGGCGGGTTTGATGTCCCTGTGAATCACGTTCTGGCGATAGGCGCTTTGGAGAGCGCTGGCCACCTGTTCCATCCACAAAGCGATGAGCGAATAAGGCACGGCTTCACGGTTTTTGATCACATGGAGCAGGCTGCCGCCGTCGATATACTCCATGGCCATGAACGGACGGCCGTCGTCGGCCAGCCCCACAAGGTAGATGCCGGCGATGTGGCGATTCTGAACCGAAGCGGACGCGCGGGCCTCGCGTTCGAAACGCTTCAGCGCGTCTTGATCGCTGAGAAGCCCCGGATCCATGACCTTCAGGGCAACCGGACGGCGCAGGGCTTCGTCATAGGCGAGGAAAACGCGCCCCATTCCTCCGCGGGCGATTTTTTTTTGCACGTGATAAGGGCCGACATACTTGCCGACCAGATCATCGACATCACCGGGCTTCCCGCTTTCCGTTTCCCGTGCAATGGGAATCCGGGCCCCGGTGGCCGGTTGTTCGTGATCCGGTTTCTCCCGAGGCGTAACGGGTCCCGGCGGAGGCGTCTTTGTCGTCTCCGGCATATCCATAGGATCTGAGTTGTGCTGCGGCTGGGAAGGGTCCATGGGTACGCCGGCATACCTGGGTTGATAGCGGCGAGTTTCGTTATTCAGGAGCTTGAATGCAGCCGAAAAGTTCCTCCGGCGCTCAGTTTTTTGTTCTTCCGGCTCGCGGTTCCACTTCCAGCATGATATTCAAGTCCTCGGCAATGGAGTCCAGGAGGGTACCCCGGCTGCGTTCCAGTTCGACCAGCCCCTTCTGGTAGTTGACTCGCGCCTGGAGAGAATTGACTCGGGCCCGGGCGAGATCTTCCTGGAAATCGAGGACGTTGAATGTTGTGGACGCGCCGACCTCGAGGCGTTTCCGTTCCGAATTCAGGGTCTCCTGGGCCGCGCGCACTTGGGACTCGCTTGCCTCGATGCTTTCCTGGGCCGTGCGAATCGCCCGGCTTGCCGAACGAACCTGCGTAATCACTGCCAGTTCAATACGGTCTATATTCAGGCGTGTTCGTTCCATCTGGCGCTTGCTCCGGCGATAGTTCGCCCGTGCCGTGCGATTGCCGAGGGGATAGCGAAATTCCAGGCCCACAAAGTAATCCTCGTATTCTGCATCGGACACCTCGTCGAACGCATCGCGGGATCCATCGTCCAAACCGTTGAGGCCGTATTCGGCAATGGCGTTCAATTCGGGAAACCGCTGCCACCAGAGGGCATCTTTTGTGGTTTCCGCGATTTCCAGGCTCAGCCGGGTTGCATCCAGATCGCCGCGTTCCTGGAGAGCTGTCTCGACAAGCAACTCGTCTTCGAATTGCAGGTCGAGGTCGTAACTGTCCGGTTGGTCAGTTGGCAGGATAGGACGCGACCAGTCTTCCACCGGGCTGCTCCAGTTGAGAAGCTGCAGAAGGCGATCCTGCTGGGCGAGGATGGCGCTCTTGGCGTCGATCACATTGTTTCGCCGTTCCGCGGCCTGCGCCTGGGACTGGAACAGGTCGGAGCGGGGAGCGGACCCCGTGCGGACACGGACCTGGTTGACGCGTTCCAATTCCAGCGCTGCTTCCAGGGAAGTGCGCTGGACTTCCAGGTTTCGAATCGAGAAAACCAGGTCCCAATAGGCAGACATCACGGCGGCGAGTTGGTTCTCGATCTCCTGGCGGAAGAGCGATTTCTGAATCTGTTCTTCCAGCTTGGCGGTACGGATGCCAAGGTTCGTCACCGTGGGTCCGAAGTTTTTGAGCAGCGGCTGGCGCAGGCGAACAAATGCCCGGTGGCTTTCTTCCGGATTCAGCGGCTGAAAATCTCCGCGGATATCTTGGAAATCGGTGCGTGTGCGATCGTATCCCAGTGAGATTGTCGCGCCGGTGGGAATCAGCTGGCTGAGGCTTGCGGATGCCTCTTCGGATTTTTGATCGATCACAAACGTCCCGTCTTCATTCGTGGAACCGGTCCCCCCGGTTCCCGTCGTATTGAAAGTAAAAGAGTTGTTTTCTCCCTCGAGACTGCGATAGCCGACGGACCCCTCGAACGTCGGATCATAGATGCCCTCTTCCGCGATGCGTTCCTCGCGGGAGATCTGGACATCAACAACGCTGATTTCGATGTCGAGGTTCTGGTCGAAAGCCGTGACGACAACCTCGGGCAAGGACATGGGAAGAACTTCGCCGGCGAACTCGATGCGCTGGGGATCAAGGCGCGGATCGGGGGTTTGGGTTTCCACCGTGGGTGTTGTGGGCGTGTCCTGGGAATACAGAGGGGTGGCGGCAAATACCGCGCTGCCTAGAAAACCAGCGGCGAAGGCCGTTCGCATCATTTTTTTCAAAGTTGCCTACCGTCTATACAGAAATCTGAGAGGTGGAAAAAGGGGGCTGGAGGGTGCTAGCCGGAAACCTGCACCTCGAATTTTTTATCCCCCTCCTGGCGGATGATGGTCAAGGTGGGATAGGGGCAGACCTGAAGAATTTCCACCAGATCCTCCCGGTCGGCGTTCGTGCTGACGGTCAGAATCGCCGAAGCGCCGAACTTCTTCTTCAGGTAAATCTGCGTTTCGCGGCCGAGTTGCTCGATGTGCTGCTGGATGATGTTGATCAATTCATCGTTGGTGCCCGTGAGCAGAATTTCATACTGGGCGACGGACTGGACCAACTGGGGCCAGACTTTGCGATACTCCGTGCGCATCTCCTCGGCGATGACCTGGGCCGCGCGTTCAATTGCCCCGCTGATGGCCTGGCCTCGGTCGCGGGCGGATGCGGAGCCCTCCGCCATGACCGTGTGCAGCGTCTCGCCGGTATCCACTCGGATCATCGAAACTTCCATGGCGCAGTCGTAGAAGTAGAATCGGTCGTAATAAAGATCTTTTTCTTCGCGGAGGGTTGTCGTCGATTCTCCAGAGAAGATGATTTCGATGCGGCGGCGCTCCGCGGAAACAATCGCAGTATCCAGGAGCAATGGATCCTCGCGCACGTCAACGCCGAGCGAAGGATCCTCGATTTCTCCCTGATAAACTTTCATTCCTTGGCCCTGAAGCGCGGCCGCGAGGGCGTCGCGGGCGGGATTCTGCCCCCCGGGAACGGCTTCATCGTCCAGAGTCTCTTCCAGGAAAACGGCGGTGCGCGGGCGATAAGCCGGCTCATAGAGAAACCGCTTCTCCTCCATGTCCCTCACCAACTCGTTGTAATTCACAAAGACGCGGGAATTGAGCTGGGTCAAGCCACCGGTGAAGGTGTCTTCCAGAACTTCCACGCCCTCCACGTAGTTCCCTGCGTATCGCGAGAGGTATTTGCGGAGCAACTGGTCCGCCACGACCAGTTTCCCGTCCATGAGAACGCGGCCGGCAGTCGCCAGGACCGCGTCGCTCTTGGCCTGTTCGAGGGCTTCGGCGCGGGTTTCTCCCTTGGTGGAAGTCATCACGGAAACCAGGTCTCCCTCGAGCGGGGTGACCTGGAGGTTCAGGGGAGTGACTTCCTGGGCGGGAAGAAGCGTCGCGGAAAGGACGAATGCGACTGAAAAAAGGACGGTTAGAACTCGGGACATACGCCGGCACCTCGACAGCAGGGGTCGTGAAATTCTCATATCATCACTCAGGGGAGAGCGTCCGCCCGGCTGGAAAAAGTGTCAACGCGAAAGCGCCCGGCAAAAGGGAGGCGAAAGGCGATCACAAACCGCCAACGATTGCGCCAGCGAGGTAACCGACAATGCTGGCAGTCCAAATGAGCATCACGGTTCCCTTTGCCCCCGCTTCCCACTTGGTCCACCCCCAAATATAGACGTAGATATTGCAGCAAATCAGTCCGAAAATGGCCTCTCCCACATCCCCTGCCATGAACATATTGATGAGGACGATGAAGAAGCAAATCAGGTTGGCAATACTGGCAATGATGGAAACCACCATTCCCGCCGTACTGCCGCCGGTTCCAAACATGGGCGAGTTGCTAAACAGATCCTCGAAGGCTTCCATATCCTCTTCGGAGAGGTCCGTATCCCCATAGTCTTCTCCCCACTCGTCTCCGTTTCCGGAATCAGCGGATTGAGAATTCTCGGTCCAGGGATCTCCGTTGTCGCTGCCGAAATCCTCCTGGCCCGAGTCAGAGGAGTCTTGGCTTTGCTGGTCCGTTCCTTCGGGGAGGAATTGAAGGACATTTTCCGAGGGGATGAAGAATTCCGCGCCGCCTCCTGGCTCCCGGGCCACGAATCCTCCCCCCGGGTATCCCTGGGGGCGAAAAAAGCGGAGAATCGTCGCGCCGCTGTAAAGCTGGCCGCTCTGGCCCTCGCCCACGGTCAGGTCGAACTGCCGCCCATCGCCGAAACTGCCGAACTGGATTTCCTGGATCTGGCTGAGGTTCACCGGCCACGCGCCGCCATCGGGAAAGGATACGCCGACAGCGGGGGCCCCCTGGGCGCGGTTCATGCCGTTGACGGTGACATCGTTAAAGGTCTGGCGCGAGCCATTGACCGTGGCCGTGACTGTGTCCGCGGGAAGGGATCCAACAAGAATCAGCAGAATGAGAAGGGGCAACCAGGCCGAGGCATGCGAACAAGCAAACAGCTTCATGGGAGAAAGACTCTTCCTTATCGGGCAAACAGGTCTTTTTTTTACCTTTCAGGGCATTAAGTGGAGAAGAAAGCGGCAGAGCAAGAGTCTTTTTCCTCGAAGGGATGGAATATTCGAGGAACGGATGGAGACGGCTGAAGTCAGCCTTTTCGGGCTTGAACAAACATTGCTTATTGGAAATGCAGAGGAAAGAGAAGCCCGGAAAAGAGCGCCGCCATGACCCCATTTTGGTATCTTCTTGCTGGAACCTTCGTCCTTACGGGCGGCGTGATGTTCTATATGGTGTGGCTCGGGCGTGAGGTGCCCGACGAGGCGGACCGCCAGCAGAGGACCCGTCTCTCTGCCGACAGCTTGCGGATTCTTTCCTATGTGCTGGTCGCTGTTATTGTGCTCTTTGCAACGATGTATGAGCTTCGTTTGATGTATTCGCCGTAAAGTCTTCCCGCTCGTAAATCCTCAGAAACTCCTGCCATTCCGATTCCGGGATAAACTTTCGCAGGCCTTTGCGGATCTGGCGAAGATTGCGTTGAATCCGTTTTTCGGGAAGAGGCTCGGCGATGAGAGCGTGTTCCAGATCGATCAGGGTGATTTCGCCCTTTTCCGTCAGAAAGATATGATCGCAATTATAGTGAGCGTGGGCGAGATGCGCTTTCCGGTGCATCCATGCTGTGAACGAGGCCACCCGGGAGACAAGGCGGCGGCGTTCTTCTGGATGGTTTTTTTGACTGCGCATCCATTGAGCAAGGCTTTGTCCGGGGGCCGGTTTCATGATGAGAAGATGCCGCGTGGCAAAGGGCCGCCGGATGGCCAGCGCGGCAAGAAATGTGGCTGTCCCGATGCCCGCCTCCGTCGCCCGGCAATTGATTTCCCACTCCTGAAGGCTGCGCAGCCAGCCCATCGCGTCCCGCAGGCGCCGCCTCCACGTCGATGGTTCGTAAACCTTCACGTAGCAATCTTGGCCGTAAAGCGTTCGAAGGGTGGTGGACCCCTGGCCGCCCCCCTTGCGGAGCACCCGGCCGGGAGCCTGTTCCGCTTCATGAACAAAGGCCTCCCACTCCTTCACCTCTGTCAGGAGGGATTGATGGGCAACCCCGTGGGTCCGGCCCTGGGAGACAGTGCGGAATTGTTGGCGAAGGTTTCCCTGGTTCATCCGTTGTGACAGCCCCGTGGCATTTCCGTGGCAAGGGTGCTGCTGGATGACGAAGCAAATCAAACAAAAAAGCGGGAGTCCGGAGACTCCCGCTGAGTGCGGTGTTGTTGCAGGGGACCAGGGAGAGTTACTTCCCGTATTTCTCCTCGTACTGATCGCGGAGTTGTTGGACGACGCTGGCATCGGCGAGCGTCGTCGTGTCGCCCAGGGTGCGCCCCTCGGCGATATCGCGCAGCAGCCGGCGCATGATCTTGCCCGAGCGCGTCTTGGGCAGATCCGAGGTGATGTAGATATCCTCGGGGCGGGCGATGGGGCCGATCATCTTGGCCACGTGTTCCTTCAACTCGTTGCGAATGTCTGAACTCGCTTTCGCCGAGGCTTTCAGCGAAACGAAGGCAACGGGTGTTTGCCCCTTCACGTCGTGCTTCTTGCCGATCACGGCCGCTTCCGCCGTGGCGGGATGGTCGACGATGGCGGATTCGATTTCCATGGTGCCGATGCGGTGGCCGGAGACGTTGAGCACGTCGTCGACGCGGCCAAGGATCATGATGTTGCCTTCCTTGTCGCGCTTGGCGCCGTCGCCTGCGAAGTAATACTTGCCGTCCCAGCGCGAGAAGTAGGTGTCGAGGAAGCGCTGGTCATCGCCGTAAATCGTGCGCATCATGGAAGGCCAGGGCCGGCGAGCGACAAGATACCCGCTGCCTTCTTCGATTTCTTCGCCTTGTTCGTTCACGACGGTCACATCGATTCCGGGGAAGGGCGGGCCGGCAAAGCCGGGCTTCATAGTGGTCAGGCCGGGAAGGCCTGTGATCATGTGGCCGCCGGTTTCCGTCTGCCACCAGGTGTCCACGATGGGACAATGACTGCCGCCGATGATTTCGTGATACCAGATCCAGGCCTCGGGGTTGATGGGCTCGCCCACCGTGCCAAGGAGGCGCAGGCTCGAAAGGTCGTGTTTCTGGGCGAACTGGCGGCCCCACTTCATGAATGCGCGGATCGCCGTGGGTGCTGTGTAGAAGATCGAGACGCGGTGATCTTCGACGATCTGCCAGAAGCGGTCTTTGTCGGGATAGTTGGGGGCGCCTTCATACATCAGGCAGGTGGCGCCGCACTGGAGCGGGCCGTAAACGATGTAACTGTGGCCCGTGACCCAGCCCACATCGGCTGAGCACCAGAAGACGTCTTCGTCCTTGATGTCGAACGTATATTTTGTGGTGACGTAGGTCTGCACGGCATAGCCGCCGGTGGTGTGGACGATGCCCTTGGGTTTGCCCGTCGTGCCGGATGTGTAGAGGATGTAGAGCATATCCTCGCTGTCCATTTCGGTCGGCGGACAATCGCTCTCGGCATCGGCCATGAGGCGGTGATACCAGTGATCCCGGCCTTCCTTAATGTGGCAGGGGAAGGGTTCGCCGTGGGCACGCTTGACCACCACGACGTTTTCGATGGAGGGCGTGCGCTCCAGCGCCTTGTCGGCATCGTTCTTCAGATGGATGATATTGCCACGGCGCCAGCCGCCGTCGGCGGTAATCAGCAGCTTGCATTCAGAGTCGTTGATGCGATCCGCGAGGGAATCGGGGCTGAAGCCGCCGAAGACCACGCTGTGGATGGCACCGATGCGCGCGCAGGCGAGCATGGCGACGGCCGCTTCGGGGATCATGGGCAGGTAGATCGCGACGCGGTCGCCCTTGCCGACGCCCAGGCTCTTCAGGGAGTTGGCGAATTTGCAGACTTCGCGGTGGAGCTGAAGGTAGGTGAAGGTGCGGACTTCGCCCGGCTCGCCTTCCCAGATCAGCGCCGCTTTGTTTTTGCGCGAGTTCTTAAGGTGAACATCGAGGCAGTTGTAGCTGAGGTTCAGCTTTCCGCCGGTAAACCATTTCGTGTGGGGAAAGCCCGCGGCGCAGGTCTTTTCCCATGGCTTGAACCAGTGAAGGTTTTTCGCCTCCTCGGCCCAGAAGGAAACGGGGTCATCGTTGGCCTTTGCATAGACACTGGGGTCGTTGGCATTGGCATGAGCGATAAACTGCGGGTCGGGCGGAAAATGGCGCTCCTC
>CAYFUR010000002.1:0-134067 GCA_964346275.1 uncultured Candidatus Sumerlaeota bacterium | reverse complement strand
CCAGTATCTGCAGGTTCTGGGGTCGGAGGGAAAACTGACCGTCGAACGGCCGTTCACGGTGGATGAGAAGGAATATGCCATCCGCCTGGATCTGGCGGATGGCCGCCAGGAATACTCCAGCGGATCCGCGAATCAGTTTATTTGCGAGGTAGAGCATTTCGGATCCTGCCTTTTGGAGAAGAACAAGCCCTTGGCGCCGGCGGAAAACGGTGTCCGCAATGTGGCCGTGTGCGACGCCGCCGTGGAAAGCTGGCGCACGGGAAAGAGGATCGACATGAGAGAGAAGTTTGAACAAAGGACTTGATCGTCCTGGGACCGCTCTCGATAAACGCCCGTGGAGATCCCTTGCAGATTATTCGAGGAACAGAATGCACTTTGTCACATTTCAAAAACGGAAGAATTCCCTGAGGGCAGGCCTGCTGCTGGAAGGAAATCGCCTTCTCGATTTAAGCATGGCCTATTCCCGCCGACCGGCGAACGAGAATGCCTCGGTCGATGATACGACCGGGTTGATCAATTCCCTGCGCGGCGTCAGTTCTTCCCTGGTCGAGATTCTCCGAATCGGCGACGAAGCCCTGACAGATTGCTATACGTTTGAGAAACTGGCGATGGAGGGATCCCTGGAAGACTGCGTCTTCGCCATGGGTGATGCGACGCTCGCCGCCCCAATACCGGACCCACCCGTCGTTCTTCTCTTCAACGTTTTCAAGGAACACGCAATCCGGGAATTCGCCGCCATGAGCGGCGATGAGAACGGCGATCTTCCACTCGCCTGGTTTCGTTTTCCCGTGTATCTCGCGGGGAATCCTCTGGCGATCGACCGTCCAGGAGCACGAATCAAGTTCCCTGTCTCCGAAGATCAAATGGACTTCGAATGCCACCTGGCCGCCGTGCTCAGCGAAGATCTCCGCAATGCCTCCGTCGATGATGCGGAACACGCAATTCTTGGCTATACGCTGGCGAATGTGTGGGCCGCGCGCCAGACGCAAAAGGAGCAGTTTCTTCTCGGCACGGGAGCCACCCGCGGCAAAGGCTTCGCCATCACAGCGGGACCAGCCATTGTCACCAAGGATGCCCTGCCCGATCCCGAAGACCTGGAAGTTCATGTGAGCGTGAACAACCAGGAATTGCGCAGCGGCAAATCCGGGCCGATGGAGTTCAGTTTTGGCGAGATGATCAGCTATGCTTCGGAGGGAACCACGCTGCCCGCAGGCACCCTGATCTTGACGGGAGGCTTGCCCGATGGGTCCAGGATCGGGCGCGGGCAATATCTCCAGCCGGGAGACGTCGTTGAAATGTCGGCCGAAGGGATCGGCAAGCTCACCAATCAGGTTGATGAGTATCGTTCGGAACAGATTTACGTTCCAAAAGACGATAGGAGCCATTAAAGGCTGGAACCGGCCTGTAAGCGGCTTCCCTTTTCGGCTCCCCGCCTGTTATTCTATCACCCGAGAATCAGCGGCAGCGCATCGGCCAGGTTTTCATATTCACGGAAAAGCAGCGGCCGGACGCCGCTTTGCCGGATATTCCCGCCGCCGATTCCAACAGCTGCAAATCCGGCAAGGCGTATAGACACAACACCCGCCGAGGAATCCTCGAAGCCTAAAACGCGATGGCTCCGCGCCGGGTCGATCCCGAGGCCGACGCGGGCCGTTTCCGCATAGAGCCACGGGTGCGGCTTTGGCGCTAATTCGCCGAGGGTACCGGCCTGCCCCTTCTTGATGGAAAAGCCCGCGCTGATGATGGCGTCGTAAAACTCCAGCGGGTCGCCCATCTTCAGCGTGCGAAACGCGGAAACGATCTCCGGCCAGGCTTTTTCGTAGAGACCGGACGTCACAAGGCCGATCTTGATCCCCGCGCCTTTCACTTCTTCGAGGAACTCTTTCAGCCCCGGCGCCGGGCGGAAGGCCCCCTCGCGTCCCCGGCCCGCGCTGATCTCCGCCAGCTCGTAATGCGTGATATCGAAGTAGTGCTTCCGCGCCTCCTCCACCGTTTTGTCCGGACAGTATTTGGCGACGCAATACTGCAGGTGTTCCGACACGGAATGGCCGGAAACGTGGGGCAGGTCTTCATCCTCCAACTCGAACTTGGGATCGGCGAGAAGGCGGGCCGTCGCTTGCTCAATCACCCAGATCCAGAACTCCTCGCTGTGGACGCTGGTGCCGTCCAGGTCCATCAGGATCGCTTCGGCCGGCGGCTCGAAGGTGGCTTGTTCGAGTGGATAAATCGCTGGATAACCCATCGCCGATTTGACGTAGGTGAGCGTCTTATCGGCGTAGCAGACGAACTCCACCTTGCGGTCCAGCGGCGTCAGGATGCGTTCGACCCCGTCGCGCCCTTTCTGGAAGAGGCCGCCGCCCGCGGACTCCAGATCCTGGAAGTCACCAGCATGGGATTGGTCTATGCACCCGATTCCGGGGAGCGATTCAGCCGCCATGATCAGGCCAGCTCCTTTTCAAAAGTGAGGGCGACCGTATAGATGCGCTTGCCGGGAACCCGCATGACGACTTTATGGAGATCCTTCACTTCAAGCGGCTGGAGAAGCTTTTCTTCCAGCGTCAGCGATTCGGCCCGGGTGATGACCATTTCGCTGGAGAGTTCCGCCTCGATTTCCCTTTCTTCCGCGTTCCAGAGGCGGACCACCAGTTTCTTCGGATCATCGCCCTGTTTCACCGCCGAGAACATGGCGGCCTGCGGCTCGAGTTTGAGGAAGGACCGGCGAAGCGGTTCGCTGCCGCGGGCGGGCGCCGACAGCATGCCCTGAATCGGAGCACAGAAACGTTCCTTGAGTTCCAGAAGGTCCGACGAGCGCCAATCGCCGGCGTGAGGGTAGAGCTGGAAATGGAACGACAGCGGCCGCAGGCACTGCGAGCCCGGAGTCGGCCGCTCGAAGATGAATTTGCCGAAGGCACGCAGCAGCGTGATCGCCACCGTGCGCGGCTTGTCATCGACCACTTCGTATTCGATCAGGCCGTTGTTTACGACGGCAAAACCCTGGTCGCCATCGCTGACATCGACAAAGTTCCACATGGGATGCGTGGGATAGGGCGGTTCTTTGAAGCCGGTTGCATTAGGGAGGGGAATCGTCCGGCGCAGCACATCGAATTGCCCGTCCGCATCGGAATACATCGCGTTTTCGATGTGCGAGGGCATCATCAGGCGGAGACGGTGGTCTTTGGCCGTGTTTTCCATTTCGATGCGGACATCCAGAGCTTCCTCGCCTTTCCGGAGTGTATAGAAAAGATCGATTTCCAGTTCGGTCTTTTCGGCACTTCGCTCCTTGCCCTCTCCCTTGGATTTTGGAACGGGAAGGGTGAGAGACGCTCTGATGGTACTTTCCAGAGGACCGTCGGACACGACAGAGATATCTGCTTTGCGGTCGAGCGAAAGAATCGGCTCGTCGTTGTCCGGGGTGACCCGGTTCCATGGATCGCCAAACTCCGCCGTGTCTTCGAAATAACAGACGTCCTCCTGCACGCGGCCGCTTGCCTTGTGGGTCAGACGCACGGTGCCGTTGCCGTTCACGGCCACGTGCAGATGTTCATTTTCCAATTCCCGGTCCGAGGCGACAAGGGTGCCCTCGGGTGTATGCCCCTCTTTGCCTGGTTTCACCACCAGCGCGTCGTGGCCCATTGGCGGCAGGCCGTCGATTTCCAGCAGCGCCTCGTGCCGCGCGCCGTGCAGAGGCATGGACAGCTCGTAGGGGCCCTCCACGGTCGGCAGGTCGTCTATACGACGGAGGATTTGCACGCCGAGCGGGCGGCCGTCGACGGTTTCCACCGCAAACGGAGTTCCTTCCTCCGTGTGGGGCAAGTCGATCTGGAAGGGAACGATCTCGCTGCGCGAGCGCGGGAGTGGATTGAAAACCGTGAGCTGGAGGTGCTCTGGATCGATCCGTGAACCGTCTATACGGCGAAGCACTTCCCGCATGGAGCGGCGGCAGATTTCGTCACTGATGGTTTCCACGCTGTTCCAGCGGGTGAGCATCTCCTCGTGGACCTTGTCGACGCTGCAGCCGCCGATGGCGTCGTGGGCCTGGTTGATCAGGATGGTCTTCCACGCGATTTCCAGAAAGCGCGAAGGATAGCCGTGGCCGCTGAGCCAGGCGATCGCCGCCAGCGGTTCCGAGCCGAACATGACCTGGGCATTCACGTCGGCGTTGCGCTGTTTCAAATAGAGGCGAGAGGAGAGGATCCGCGCCATCAGCGTCGTCCAGAGGCCGTTTTTGCAGGTGTGGCGCATCTCGCCTTCGAAAAGCTGCAGGCCGTCTGCCTCGCGGCGGAACGCGTCCAAATACTCCGCGAGTGTGCTGTGAAAGATTTCCTGCCCTTCCGCTTTCTCGTTCGCCGCTTTCACAAGGTCAGCTTCCTCGGGCAGGGGGAAGCTGTGATCGTGGCCCATCATGTAGAGAAGCTGGTTCGTCGTGGCGTCTTCCGAGGACGAACGGAGGCAATCCTTCGTCGCCTGCTCCAGGTTCTCCTCGCGCACGCCGATCTTCTGGTGGAGCCAGCCATATTGGCGGTCCTGGGCTTGGTGCGTTGCCACGTGATAGGGCACTTCCTCGGGGTCCCACTGGTAATCGCGGTCTTTCGGGAATCGGCCGAGAAGTCCGGGGCGATAAATCAGGTAATAATAATTATAGCGGGCGTAATCGGCAAACTTGAAGCCGAAGACCCGGCTGCCGTCGGGGCTGTCCCACAGAAACTCGGACTTGGCCACGTGCTTGCCAATGCCCCGATAGAAGAAACAGGAGTCGATCCCAAACCCCTGATAGAGCTGGGGGAGCTGGGAAACCTGGCCGTTGGAAAACGGCGTATAGCCAACCTTGGCAATGGGGCCAAAACGCCGGCCGACCTGGTGGCCCACCAGCAGATTGCGCACGAGCGCCTCGCCCGGGCAGCCCCACTCGTCCGGCAGGGTGTACCAGGGGCCGATTTGGAGCCGATCCGCCTCCGCGAGCTTTTTGATTCGCTCTTCGTTCTCCGGCTTGATCTCCAGGTAATCTTCGAGAATGACCGTTTGGCTGTCGAGAAAGTAGGCGCGATAATCCGCGCGGGTTTCCAGGGTGTCCAGCAACTGGTCGATCAAATCGACCAGGTCCATGCGGTAGGCCTGGAAGGGATAACGCCATTCGCGGTCCCAGTGAGTGTTGGAAATAACGTGGCAGGAATATTTCTGCATAGGGAGTCCTTCAGCGGTCCTTGTGGAAAGGTGGCGGCCTGGGCTCGAAAGGGGGCGGCCGCGTGCCGGGGCATTGGCTTCCATGGCGCCCCCCCCGGAGTAAAGGAAAGTCTCTCCAGCAGCCGGAATCCGAGCAGGAATGTGCAATCGCGTCTTCGGATGATCTTATCCTTGCTGCCCTGGAAAAAAACAAAGATAAGAGGAATACAAAAAGAAGGATTCAGCGGGGAGTCAGTTTTTTTTGCGCGACTTTTTAGACAATATTCCCTTCGGTAAAGCTCCACTTCTCCTCTTTATTCTGTTTCTCCTGACAGGGGGCTGGCTGCTTCTCAACCCCGTTGACGAGTCCGAGGCGGATGTCGAGATCTGGACCTTCGAGCACTCCCGCAACGAGGTCTACGAGGAGAAATCTCCGGATTTCGAAGAAGATTTCGATGCCACTGTCGAGGTGCAAAGCGTCGAGTACCTTGCGCTGCAAAACCGCCTCCGCTCGGCCTTCTGGGCCAATCTGGAAGTTCCTGATCTCGTGGAGCTGGAAATCAGCCACGCCGGTGGATTCTTCCGTGGCGAGACCGACCAGATTGGCTTTCGCGACCTGACCCCCTACCTGGAACGCAACAATCTGCAGCATCGGATCGTGTCCACGCGCTTTGCCCCCTACCGCCACAAGGGCTCCCAGTTCGGCCTCCCCCTGGACATCCACCCGGTGATGATCGCCTATCGGCGCGACAAGTTCGAGGAGTTCGGCATCGATCCGGAGAGCCTGAAAACCTGGGACGATTTCATCGAGGCGGGGCGCCGCGCCACCGAAGAGGGCGAGCGATTCATGATCCAGCTGGCGGATTCGCGCTCTGCCCATTTCGACGCCTTTCTCCTTCAAAACGGAGGCGCCTATTTCAATGAGGCGGGCGATCTCACCATCGACGATCCGGTAACCCTGGAAACCCTTCTGATGTATATCCCGATGGTGGCCGGGCCCGACCGCATCGGGACGGATCTCGGCATGGACCAGGCCTTCACTCAGGCGCTGGAGGAAGGCTACTTCCTCTGTGTCCTCGCGCCGGACTATATGGCAACGCATATCTCCCTCATCGCACCGCGCGTAAAAGGCAAAATGGCCCTGATGCCCTTGCCCGCTTTCGAGCCCGGCGGCCGCCGCACCAGCACCATGGGCGGGAGCATGATCGCCATCACCAAGGGCTCGGAGAAACCCGAGCTGGCGTGGGACTTTATCGAGTATTTCTGGCTGGACGAAGAAACCCTCGAGGAGCGTTTTCGCGCCACGGGCATCATTCCACCCTTCAAAGATGCCTGGGACATGGGTGCCTTCCAGGAAAAGCACCCCTACTGGTCAGACCAGCGAGTTGGCCGCCTTTACGCCTCACTGGCAGAAGAGGTGCCGCCGCAATATGCCAGCCCGTTCATCTCCGATGCGAAGGCGGCCATGGGCAGCGTGGTTTCCTCCTGCGCGGCCTATTACCGTTCTCACGGCGATGATGGTTTTGAAGAATTCGCGCGAAACCAGATCGAGGACGCGGCTGCAAAGATCCGCCACCGCATGCAACGGAACCCCTTCGAATGAGACGCTCTCAGAAACTGTTCAAATTCCAGCGCGACGCCGCACCGTATCTCTTCGTCACGCCGTTCATTTTGACATTTCTGATCTTTATTCTCTATCCGCTGGTCAAGAGCCTGATCCTGGCCATGCATATCACCAACGGCCCGCAATCCCAGGTCTACGTGGGCCTGGACAACTTCGCGTTCCTCCTCCAGGATAAAGATTTCCACACCGCCGTGATCAACACGGCAACTTTTACTTTCTTCTCCATACTGCTCCAGCTTCCCGCAAGCCTTGGCTTGGCACTGCTGCTCAACAGCACCATGGTCAAGGGCCGCAACTTTTTCCGGTTCGCGTTTTTCTCGCCGCACCTCTTCGGCCAGGTGTTCGTCGCCATTCTCTTTTCCGTGATCTTTATTCCGAAATTCGGCCTGCTCAATCGAGCACTTCATTTTTTCTTCGGGATGTCCCTCGACACAAAATGGCTTCAAACGCCCGGGCTCGTCATGCCTGCCCTGGTCATGACGTCGCTCTGGATGACCATCGGCTTCAACATGATCTACTTCCTGGCCGCGCTCCAGTCCATCGACCGCACACTTTACGAAGCCGCCGAAGTGGATGGCGCCAACGCGCCCCAGCGCTTTCTCAACATCACATTGCCGGGGATCAAACCGGTCATGGTTTTCATCCTGGTGATCATTACCATCGGCTCATTCCAGCTCTACGAACTGCCCTACGTCATGCTCGACGGTCCCGGCCCAGACAATGCCGGGCTGACCGTTGTGATGTTCCTTTATCAGCAGGGCTTCGAAGCGGGCGATCTCGGCTATGCGTCGGCGATCGGCTGGACACTTGCCGTGCTCGTCATGCTGGTGGCCCTAGGCCAGGTGGTTCTGAGCGGCGCATTGAGGAGCAGCGAATGAAGCGGCTCACGGGAAGGATTCTGCTCCATATCGTTCTGATTGTTCTCGCGGCGATCACGCTGACGCCGATGGTGTGGCTCATCGCGGCGACCGTGAAGCATCCCGATTTCATCTTCAGCTATACGTTTTTCGGCCCGCTGGAAAGCCCCGGTGGCGAAGCGGTCTATTCGCTCTTCAATTTCCGCAACCTGTTCGAGAGCATTCCCTTCGGCCGTTACGTCATCAACAGCTTCTTCGTCACCTGCGCGACGGTGCTGATCCAGCTTTTCCTGGCCTCCCTCGGCGGGTTCGCTCTCGCCAAATATGATTTTCGGTTCAAGGGCCTCATCATGCTTATCATGCTGCTCACCATGATGATTCCCGGCCAGGTGCTTCTCGCGCCGCTTTACGAACTGCTCTATCATTTCAATCTTGTCGACACCTATGCCGGCGTCATCATTCCCGGCGCTGTGAATGTGTTCGGCATGTTCCTCTTCCGCCAATCCATGGTGCATATACCGACAGACCTGATCGAGGCCGGCCGTGTTGACGGGTGCAGCGAATTCCGCGTTTACTGGAGCATTGCCCTGCCAGTGTCGCGTCCCATGATCGGCGCCTTTACGCTCATCGCTTTCATGCTGGCTTGGAATAACTTCCTCTGGCCCCAGATCATTCTCCACACGCAGGAACGCTTTACACTGACCATTGGTCTCAACCAGATGGTCAGCGAATACGTCGGCAACCATGGCGCTCTCATGGCCGGCACGTTTCTCTCGGTGCTGCCCGTCGTGGTGCTCTTCTTCATGCTTCAGAAGGAATTTATCAGCGGGCTGACCGCCGGCGCCGTGCGGGGATGAGTTGATTCCTTCATATGTGAAGCAGGGGAGAGGCCGGTGGACCTCTCCCCGTTTCGTGCATCTCTTCGTGTTTGAATTTTAATCCAGAAACTCAACCCCGGTTTCGTAGGATTGGCCTCCGATGGAGAGAGCCAGGCGCATGCGGCGGCCCTTGGTGCTGCCGCCGTTCCCCTGGGCCGATGGAGCCGGGGCCGGTTGCGCAGCCGTTGTCACGGCATGTTTTTCTGTTTTCGGAGCCGGTTCTTCCTTTTTCTTGTCCGGCTGTGCAGCGTTAAAGCCGTTTTCGTAATACTGGAGCCAGACTTTGGGGAAAACCGCATAGGACAGCACGTCGTCGTCGCTGCGCGCTTTATCCTTAATCTCTTCCTTCAGCTTGTCCCACTCGTTGGGAATCTTGTCGCCGGGGCGGCAGGTAATCGGCTCTTCATTGCCGAGCACCTTTTTCTGGATTTCTTCATCCACGGGCGAGGGCGTCTTGCCATACATGCCGAGGAAGATGTTTCTGCTCTCGGACGGCACGGTCTGGTAGCGTTTGCCAGTGAGCACATTAAACACAGCCTGAGTGCCAACGATCTGCGACGTGGGCGTGACAAGCGGGATGTAGCCCATCTCTTTGCGCACTTTGGGAACTTCGTGCAGCACTTCGTCGATGCGGTCGAGGCAGCCCATCTGCTTGAGCTGGCTTTCCAGGTTCGAGAGCATGCCCCCGGGAATCTGGCTGATGAAAATACGCGGGTCCGAGCCCTTCAGCTTGGATTCGAAATCTTCGTATTTCGGGCGAATCTTGCGCACGTATTCCGCGATCGGGATCAGGTCTTCCTGCTTCAGCCCCGTATCGTGCTCTGTCCCGGCAATGGATTCCACGAGCGCCTCGGTCGCCACATGGCCCGGCCCGCCGGAAAGGGCGCTGATCGCCGTGTCAACGCCGTCGGCGCCGGCATCGATCGAGCGCAAAAGGACCATCGGCGCCACACCGGTCGTCGAGTGGGTATGCACGTGGACGGGAACCTTGACAGATTCCTTGAGCGCCTTGACCAGGTTATAGGCTGGAACGGGGCACATGAGCGCCGCCATGTCTTTCACCACGATCGACTGGCATCCCATGTTTTCCAGGCGCTTGGCATCCTCGACAAACATCTCGAGCGTATGCACCGGAGAAACCGTGTAGCAGATGGCGCCCTGGGCGTGCTTGCCGCCCTTGAGCACCTGGCTCACGGCTGTTTCCAGGTTGCGCATATCGTTGAGCGCATCGAAAATCCGGAAGACATCCATGCCATATTCAATGGATTTGTCGACAAAGCGCTTCACCACGTCGTCGCCATAGTGGCGATAGCCCAGAATGTTCTGCCCGCGGAGCAGCATCTGGAGCGGCGTCTTTGGCAGGGCTTTCTTCAATTCCCGCAAGCGCTCCCATGGGTCTTCCCCAAGGAATCGCAGACAGGAATCAAAGGTCGCTCCCCCCCAAACCTCCAGGGACCAATAGCCTACCTTATCCAACTGTTCGCAGATGGGAAGCATGTCCTCGAGGCGCATCCGCGTCGCAAGCAGCGACTGGTGCGCATCGCGCAGAAGCAGCTCGGTCATATGAATGGGTTTTTTTCCTTGGCCCCCGGCCCCCCGTTGTTCGTTCTCCGCCATGTCCAAAGCTCCTTTTCCTTCGAATCTCTTCGAGGCGCCAAATAAAGGGGCAGGAGGTCCTCATGCCAAGGCAAATCGGGAGCAGGCATCGGAAGGAGCCGCTCTCCGGTCTCTCCCTGATTTTTCTCCAAAAGTTTCAAGCCGAGAACAATCCTTGTTGCTTCGCTGGTGGCGGATTCTTACCGTCTTAAACGAATGGTAAACAGGGGCCCGATTGCCTTGAACTCGAACCCTTTCCAGGCAGCCGGGCCGGCGGATTCGGACTTTGAAAGCTCGAGCTTTCAAGGCGGCCTCAATTTCTCAAGGAAGACGGACTCCATGATCTCGCCCGGTTCTCTCTCGACGCAGCCATTTCTCCGATGGATTTCCACGGCTCTCGTGGCAGCGCTTCTCTCCATAGCGGCCGCCCCCGCTTCCGCGGCGACGCTCACCGTTACAACACTGAATGATGAACTGGACTCGCCGCCACTGGGGCAGGGTACGGGCGATTCACTCCGCGAGGTGCTCTCCGTCGCTCAGGACGGCGATACCATCGAATTCGATCCTTCGCTTTTTGTGGTGATTGTTGGGAAACAGGCAGCCTCCAATCAGATTCTGCTGTCCCTCGGCCAACTCGAAGTCACGTCCAGCGTGACGATCGTCGGTCCGGGCCCGCTGACTCTGGAACTTGTCGCTGCCGGTGATCCCGCCGACCGCATCATGCAGATTTTCGACGGGGTCGTGGTCGATGTCAGCGGCCTTTCTTTCCGTGGTGGCTCGTCCTTCGGCGATGGCCAGCCCCCAAACTATGAAGGGCTTGGCGGGGCTATCAGCTACCAGACAGCCAACGAGGTCACCTCTTCCACGCTCTCGCTCACCGGGTGCCATTTCTATGACAATGTGGCGACAGGATTTCCTTTTGAAATCGCGGCTCGTTCCTTTGGTGGTGCCTTGTATTTTTCCGGCGAAGGACAACTGAATGTGGAGGATTGCGTTTTTCAGAACAACCGCGCCGAAGCGGCAAGTTTCGGACAACAACCACCACCGAAACAACAGCAGTTCATCGAACTAGTCGGCGGCGGAGCGATTTTCCTCGGCGGAGAGGCTGAAATGACCGTTTCCACAACCCGATTTCTTTCGAATCAAGAAGGGCCAGCGAACGGATTCGTCGCCGGGGGCGGAGCAATTCATGTCGGCAATTCCTCGACAGCCACAATCAAGCAGTCCACGTTCGACTCCAATACCTCACTCAGTGACTTCAGCGGAGGAGGCGGGATCTATGTCGACTTTCCCGCATCCCTTTTCCTTTCTGATTCTTCCTTCGTGGCAAACAGCGCCGTGAGCAACGGCGGCGGCGTTTCCACAGTGGGAACGAGCGAAATCGATACGAGCCTGTTTGAATCCAACACGAGCGATCAATCCGGCGGTGGCCTGTATTTCTCCGGAATGGGGATGGTGCGCCGCAGTTCCTTTATCCAAAACACCGCTGCCTTCGATGGCGGCGGGATATACGCCCTCACAGCCGAGGGGAAACGAGGCAAGGTTTTTCAGAACGGCGACTCGAATCCCATCGGGATCGTGAACAATACGATCAGCGGCAATCAGGCGAATACTTCTGGCGGCGGCATCGCCGTTTCCGACGGCGCGACACTGTATAATAACACGATTATTAATAATACCGCGTTCGGCGAGGACGCTGTCGGCGGTGGCGCCTTCCTCTTCTTTGGCAGTTTCTACGACTTGAATCTCGCCAACAATATTATCGCGGGGAATGCTCTGCCCCGGGCAACGACGCCGGACACTCCCGATGTCGCCAATGATGCCAGTGAGGCGGTTGTTTCCCTTGGTGGAAATCTCATCGGAATCAATGGCGCCGCATCCACTCTCTTCCCGGCCGGCCAGCCAAACGCCAACGACGACTACGTCGGAGATGCCACCAATCCAATCGACCCGCTTCTTGGCCCTCTCGCCGATTATGGGGGAGGATTACCAATGCACGGCACACTCCTCGAGAGCCTTGCACTGGATCATGGCATTCTTCCACCAGCCACGATCACAACGGACCAGCGCGGCCTGCCCGCTGCGCGCACTGTTGGTTCGGCAACGGATATCGGGGCATACGAAGTGCAGGACTACGATAGCGACGGCGTGCGCGACGATGAAGAGAACACCGTCCCCGGGGCCCCGATCACAAAGCAGCCGGCGCCCATTGGCCCCGTCGCCGACGGCAACCTCGATGGCATCGTCGACAGCACCCAGGACTACGTCGCATCGATTCAGTCCGCTAAGTCCGAGCCCGAGTACATGACCTTCGTCATTCCCGAGGCGCTTTTCTTTTCCGACATGCTCGCCGAGAATGATCCGATGCCCGGGCTGCTCGATCCGTCCCAGTTTCCTCTGGGCTTTGTCGGGTTCAAGATCAACGGGCTCCTTCCTGGTGATCTTGTTGACATGCAGGTTCTCTTCGAGAATCCGGTCGATCCGATTAACCAGAATTACCTGAAAGTCGGCCCGACCACCACAAACTCCAATACCCACCTTTTTGTCTATAATGCGACCATTGGCGGAGGGCCGGGCGCAACCTTCCCGGACAACCAGACAATGAATGTCCGGTTTATCGATGGCCAGAAAGGGGATACCGATCTCACTGCGGATGGGGTCATCACCGATCCAGGCGGCATTGGCCTCCAGCAGCCGCTTTTCGTCGATCTGGCCAGCTTCAGCGCCAGCGCGGATTCTGCTGGCTCGCCGGTCGAACTGGCATGGACGACCTCCGCGGAAATCGACACCGCCGGATTCAATGTCTACCGCGCGGTACCCAACGGTGGCGGTAAATTTACCACCGGGGAGAAGTTGAACGGCCCCCTGATCCCCAGCGCCGCCACGGCGACCTCGGGTGCGGCCTACCAGCTTCTCGATACCGCTCCGCTGGCCGAGAACGAGCAGCGCTACTACTTCCTCGAGGACATCAACCTGACCGGCGTGCGCTCCTTCCACGGCCCCTTCGGGTCGGAGATCAAGTCCACCGGCGTGGACGATTGGCAGCTGTTCTAAGAACGGCCCAGGCGCAAAAGACCAGTCGAAAAGCGATGCCCCGGGAGTTCGCTCCCGGGGCATTCGTCTCTCATGTGCTTCTCTTTTTTAACGCTGGCCGGTCCCAGAGTTTCTCTGGATAGACACCTTGGTTGATTAACTCTCGTATAGACCGGATCGCGTGTTTTTTGTCCTCGCGATAAGTGACTCCAAACCAGGAATCTTCCGTTTTGAGGACGCGCACGTGAGCGATGTCTTCTTCCACGAGTTCGTCCAGAGACGTCGGAATATAGAATTCCGATTTCGGGTCGTTGCCCTGGGTGTGCAGGAATTCTTCGAACTGGCGTTCCATGTGGGGGAAAATTGAAGGTTTGAAGCCCCAGAAATTCATGGAAACCGTCTCGTCGCCGGAAAGGATGTGCTCTTTTCCTTCTGGATCGACAAAGCGCGCTCCGCCGCTGCCGTGGGGAGCGATCCGTTTGCGCTCGGTTACTTTCAGCAGATTCCCGTTTCCATTGGTTTCGCAAACCCCTCGCGAGACGAAGCCATACTTGGAAAGCGTATTCCGCAGGATATAGCCAACCATGCCGTATTCTGGCTCGGAATCACCATGGTTGAGAAGATAATCGGCCATGATCTGGTAGGAATGGCGGCCGTAGAAGTCATCCGCGTTGATTACGATAAAGGGTTCGTTGATCGCATCCGCCGCCACCAGCAGGGCCTGTCCGGTGCCCCATGGTTTGACGCGATCGCTGGGAACCTGGAAATCGCCGGTGTGAGCGTCTAGGTCCTGGAAAGCGTAATGGATATCGATTACGCCCTCGAACTTGTTTCCAATCTTCTCGCGAAAGGCTTTTTCGAAATCATGGCGGATGACGAAGACCACCTTGCCGAATCCAGCGCGAATCGCATCGTAAATCGAGTAATCGATAATGATCTCGCCATTGGGGCCGACGGGATCGATTTGTTTCAAGCCACCGTAACGATTTCCAATTCCGGCGGCCATGATCAGGAGGGTGGGTTTCATCCAGTCATGTCCATTGCGTTGTGTCGCGCCCAATCGGCGCGCGGCTTTCTCATGCCGCCCCAAGACCCAATCGACGGGGCGCGAGAGAGGCAAGCAGAACCCCTTTAGAGAATCAATGGCGGATCAGGGGTATTTCACCGGAAGATCCAAAGATGATTGGCATGGCGCGGTTTGTGCACCGCTCGCCCCCTGCGAAAGGAGTCTGTTTCCATGGACACAGCGTCAACTCGGCAGGAAGTATCCATTGAGGGGATGACCTGCCAGCATTGCGTGCAATCTGTGCGCAAGAAACTTGAAGAGTTGCCGGCCGTTGAATCTGCTGAGGTTACCCTCGATGGTTCACGCGCACTTCTTTCACTTTCCGGAGAAATCTCGCAAAAAGATTTAGACAACGCGCTGGCAGGTACGAACTACAAGGCTCGCCTGACAGGCGGGGGCGATGCGGAAGAACGCGATGACAGCGAACAAGAGGGTTTTCCTGGGGAGGACAAAAAAGACCAGGATCATAAAAGTCGCGGCCGCGCCGGAACGCTGACTTTTGATATCGAGGGCATGCACTGCGCTTCTTGCGTCTCGAAAGTCGAGAAAGCTATTTCCAGCGTACCGGGAGTCAGCGCTGCCCGCGTGAACTTCGCCATGGATCGCGCCACGGCGGACCTTTCAGAAGGTGCCGACCGTGAAACGATCGAGAAGGGGGCGGAGCAGGCTGTCGCCAACGTGGGCTATGAGGCTCACCCGCGCCGGGAAAAAAGCGCCCAGCGGAAAGCCGACGAAACCCGCGCACGCAAAGAGGCGGAAGTCCGCGCATGGTTCTTCCGCTGGATTGTCGGAGCGGTGCTGACCCTGCCGGTCATGGTCATCGAAATGGGCGGGCACTGGTTTGGGGAGGCCATCGCCTTTCCCGGCGATACCATCGTCTCGCTTGTTTTCACCACTGCGGTGATGGTGGTCGCGGGGCGGCATTTCTTTGTGTCCGCCTGGGGCGGGCTCAAGCGCGGCTACTTCCACATGGACTCGCTCATCGCCTTGGGCTCTGGGGTGGCCTTTGTGTTCTCGACCGTTGTCCTGGTCGGCGAGTGGCTCGGTACCACAATCGGCAGTGGGGCCGTCTATTTTGAAACGGCGGCCATGATTGTGACGCTGATCAGCGTGGGAAAGTGGCTTGAGGCCCGCGCCCGGATGAAGGCGGGCGAATCGATTTCTGCCCTCATGGATCTGGCCGCGCGCAAGGCACGTGTCGAGCGGAACGGTGAAGTCGTCGAAATACCCGCGGAAGAAGTCCAGATCGACGATATCATGGTCATCCGGCCAGGTGAGAAGATTCCGACAGACGGCGTTGTTGTTTCCGGCCACTCGACCGTTGACGAGTCCATGGTCACCGGTGAGTCCATTCCCGCCGATCGGGGTGAGAATGACGAAGTGATCGGCGCCACGATCAACCAGAAGGGGCAGCTGAAAGTCCGAGCGACAAAAGTCGGCAGCGAAACCGCCCTCGGCCAGATTATCGAAATGGTCGAGCGCGCCCAGGAAAGCAAAGCGGATATCCAGCGCCTTGCCGACAAGGTTTCCAACGTCTTTGTCCCCTCTGTTATGGGCGTTGCCGCAGTCACCTTCATCGCGTGGTCGGCGTTGGATGGAGACTGGGTGCATGCGCTCATCACGGCCGTTGCGGTGCTCATTGTTGCATGCCCATGCGCGCTTGGCCTGGCCACGCCGACTGCGATCATGGTCGGCACCGGCGAAGGCGCTCATCGCGGCATCCTGATCCGCGAGGCGGAAGCCATCGAACGTGCCCGGGGCCTGGATGTGATCGTCTTCGACAAGACGGGAACCCTGACGGAAGGCAAACCAAGGGTCACCGATCTTGAGCCGGTCAACCTGGACAGTGAAGAGGAGTTACTCCGGCTGGCGGGAAGCCTGGAAAAAGCCAGCGAGCATCCCCTGGGCGAAGCCGTCGTCCGTCATGCCGGGGACAAAGATATCCAACTGGAAGGCGTTCAGGATTTCGAAGCCATTACTGGGAAAGGTATCCGGGGAACCGTTGACGGGAAAGAGCTTCTGGCTGGTTCGCCACGCCTTATGGAGCAGGAGAACATCAATTTCCCTGATCCGCAGCGCCAGCGCCGCGAGGAGCTTGAACGCGAAGGCAAAACGGTGATTTGTCTCGCGGGAGAGGGCAAGCTGCTGGGCATGATTGCCATCGCGGATACCATCAAGGAGCGCGGCCCGGCCGTCGTAAAGGAACTGCGGGAGCGCCTCGGACTCGCGGTTTGGCTGATCACGGGAGATAATCAGCGAACGGCAGAGGCCATCGCGGGAGAAGCTGGAATCGAACCCTCGCAGGTTATGGCCGAAGTCGCCCCGGAGGATAAGGCGAACAAGATCGAGGAATTGCAGAAGGACGGACACCGCGTCGCCATGGTGGGCGATGGGATCAACGATGCGCCGGCGCTCGCCCAGGCGGACATTGGAATCGCCCTTGGCACCGGCACGGACGTGGCAATGGAGACGGGCTCCATTACGCTGGTTTCCGGGGAACTGAAGGGGGTTGTGGATGCGATCCGGCTCAGCCGGGCCACGATGTCCAAGATTAAGCAGAATCTCTTCTGGGCGTTCTTCTACAACACGGCGCTGATTCCCTTGGCCGCGGTGGGACTGCTCGCTCCCATTTGGGCGGCCGCCGCGATGGCCCTCAGCAGCGTCTCCGTTGTGACCAACTCAATTCTGCTGCGTGTCCGCATGCGGCGCCTCTGACGTGTGCGTCTATACGGATTAATAGTCCTTCTGCCGCGGATCGAGCAAGTCGCGCAATCCGTCGCCCAGGAAATTGAATCCGAGCACGGTGACGAGAATCGCCAGCCCCGGAAACAAGGGCAGCCATGTATAGAACAGGATATATTCACGCCCATCGGAGAGCATGTTGCCCCAGGTTGGCTCTGGCGGCTGGGCGCCCAGGCCGAGAAAGCTCAGGCCTGACTCCGCCAGAATCGCCGTGGATACACGCAGCGTTCCATAGACCAGCAGCGTTCCGAAGAGATTCGGCAGAATGTGGCGCAGCATGATCCGTGTCCCCCGGGCGCCAAGGCCCCTGGCTGCGTCCACGAACTGCTCTTCCTTGATCGAGAGAACGCAGCCGCGAACCAGCCGCGCGTAGGAGGGAAAGGTCGCAAAGCCCAGCGCGAGAATAACCGGCAGGGAGGACCCCGCTTCGAATCCGGCATCGCGCATCTTGTTGACCATCCAGGGGCCGATGGTCGCAGCCACCGCAATAGCTAGAAGCAGAAAAGGAAAAGCGAGCATAATATCGATGAAGCGCGAAATCAACCGATCCGCCCAGCCGCCCAGATAGCCTGCCAGCAAGCCCAGCACCGTGCCCAGGGTCATGCCAATCGCCACGACAGTGACGCCGACGAGAAGAGAAATCCGCGACGCATAGACAACGCGCTTGAGGATGTCGCGGCCGAGATGGTCCGTACCGAAGGGATGTTCCCAGCTGGGCGGCTCGAGGGCAGACGGCAGGTTCTGATTGATCACGTCTTCGTATGGCGCGATATACGCTGATGCGATGACGGTTAAAATAAGAAGCACGACGATTCCCAGGCCCGCCATAGCCAGCTTGTGCCGCCGGAAACGCCGCCAGAACTTCATGGCTTCCTGCCACATCAGTCGGTGTCTCCTTCCAGGCGGATCCGCGGATCCAGCACCACATACAACATATCCACCACAAGGTTTACGAGAACAAAGATCGTCGCAAGGACCAGCACGCATCCCATGGTGACCGGGTAATCGCGCGACTTGATGGAATCGATCACCAGTTTGCCGATTCCCGGCCAGTTGAAAATCGTCTCTACGATCACCGACCCGCCAAGCAACGCGCCGAGGGACAAGCCCGCAACGGTGACGAAGGGAATCAGCGCATTCTTCAGCGCGTGCTTGAGCACGACGCGTGAGCCCGCCAGCCCCTTTGCCTGGGCGGTGCGTATATAATCCATATTCAAGACCTGGAGCATAGACGAGCGCAGAATGCGGCTGAGAAACGCCCCCGTGCTGATTCCGAGCGTCGTCGCGGGCAAAAAGAGATGGCCAAGAGTGCCGCGCCCCGCGGGCGGAAACCATTCCAGCTTGCGCGAGAAAATGATAATCAGCTCGAGGCCCAGCCAGAAACTGGGCATGGCAAGGAAGATAAAGACAAAGAGCCGCGAGGAATTATCAATCCAGGTTCGCGGATAGACCGCGGAGAATGTCCCGACAATCAATCCTGTCATCGTGGCGAAGAACATGGCGACCACTGCGAGTTCGATGGTGGCACCAATCCGGCCGAAAATCTCCTCGGTCACAGGCCGCTGAGAGGTAATCGAATCCCCCAGGTCGCCGTGCAGGAGGATGTTGCCCATCCATGTGAGGTATTGTGTCACAACCGAGAGGTCTTCCAGCGTCGCATTCACTACGATTCTGGCTTCGTCTATATCGGCCAGGTACTCGGGATGGCCTTCAATTTCCATGGCCGCTTCCCCTGGAGCGAGGTCGAGGCCATAGAGCGCAGGATCGATAACAGTCCCCTTGTTCGGATTCGGCTTTTCACCGATGTGGACCTGTAGTTCCAAACCGGTTGAGAATTGATCCGGCTCCGCGTCATCCGGCCGAAGGATCAGCAGGAACCGGGCTTCCTCGCGTTCCACGATCCGCGCGCTATACGGATTGCCTCCGGTATATTTCTGAAAACCGAGTTCCACACGCTTGGCAGTAATAGCCTCGGGGGTCGCCATCGGTCCGAGCATCTGGCGCACGGGATCGCCGGGTGTAAGCCGCATCATGGCAAACGTCAGCAGCGAAACCCCGATAAGCGTGGGAATGAGCTGCGCCAGGCGCTTGATGATGGTCGTCCACATTGGTCGGGTTCCTTATTCGTCCTCGGTCCGGACGCCCTGGAAATAATAATTACCGGCGGGATTCACGCGATAGCCTTTCACTCGGCCGCGTACGCCGTGGTTCAGCTGGCCGTGGAAGGCGAAAATCCAGGGTGCGTCCTCCACAATAATCTTCTGGATTTCTTTATAGACTTCCCGCCGGTCTTTCGGTTCGGGCAAGGTCTTGAATTCTGTTAGAAGTTCATTCACCTGGGGATTATTATAGAAGGTGCCGTTACTGTACGAGCCACCCTTGAAGAGCGGTTCCAGGAACCCGTGGATCGTTTCCCCGCCGACCCAGCCGCCTACAAAAATGTCGTAAACGCCCTCTTTGCGAGGATATCGCTCGCCCGTCGGCAAGACATATTCATCGAATTTGTCCCAGTAGACCGCATTATCCAGGATGTTCACCCGCACGTCGAAGCCCACATCGCGCAGATACTCGACCACGCCTTCCGTGGTCTTCCAGTATTTCCCGGTCTCCTGCGTCCAGAAGCTGACCTCCACCGGTTCTGTATATCCCGCCTCTTCCAGAAGCCGGCGCGCTTTCTCCGGATCATAGTCGTACGTCGGCACATCGGGATTAAAGCCGGGCAGGACTTCCGGAATCGGGCTGAGTGCCGGCTCGCCAACACCGAAGAACATGTATTCCACCAGGTCCTTTTTGTTGACGGCGTAATTGGCCGCGCGCCGTACCCGGGGATCGTCAAAGGGAGGCTTTTCCACGTTGAAACCGATATAGACAATAGAAAGCTGGGAGACGGATTGGAGGTCGATGTCGTCGACGTTTTGGGCCACGTTCACCTGGGGGAACGCAATCGGCGCGACATCCAGGACCCCTTGCTCGAGCAGAATGAGGCGCGTGGTGTTTTCCCGCACCGGGCGGAATTCCAGCTTCTCCAGGTTGTAGGCATCCGCGTTCCAGTGATCCGGATTTCGGCGCAGCCTGATATGCACATCCGGTTTCCACTCGACAAATTGAAAAGGCCCGGTCCCGACCGGGTTGCGGCTGAAGGCGCTGCCGTATTCCTCGATCGCTGTTGGGCTCGGTATGGAAGCAAACGCCCCCGTCAGGATTTCCGGCAGCACGCAGTTGCGCGTCTTCATGTGAAAGGCGACGTGATGCTCGTCGAGCACTTCAATGCGATCGATTTCCTCCAGCCGGTGGGCCCGCGTCGCTGCCGTGGCCGGGTCCATGATGCGGTCGAAATGCGCCTTCACCGCCGTGGCGTTAAAGGGCGTCCCGTCGTGAAACGCCACGCCCTTTCGCAGGGTGAAAATCCATGTCTTGCAATTGTCCGTGGCCTCCCATGACGTCGCCAGGCAGGGTTTCAGCTCCACGTCATTGTTGAACTTGGCGAGCGGCTCGAGAACCTGCTGGATGATGGCCGTTTCCTGGGCATAGATTTGCCGCGCTGGATCAAAGGTCTTGAAGTTGTCGCCATAGCCGAAAATCAGCGAATCCTTTTTCTCTTCCGCGGAGCGCGTTTCCGTGCATCCCGGCAGGAAAGCGATCAGGAGAGGGAAACAAAGGAAGAAGGGCAGGAATCGAATCATGCGGCGGCCAAATTCTTTCCGGCAAGGGATCAGAGTGGAACTATTCACAAAAAGATTCAGGCGTGCGCAATCCTCCTTTTCGGTCCAAGGCCAGGAAAATCTCCCGCTAGAGATTGACCTGGGGAGGATCGGCGCTCAGACTTTACCGGCCAATGATCGAGTTAAGAAAAGCCACGAAATCCTATGACGGCGGGCGCAGCTATGCCGTTCGCGAGGTCTCCCTTGAGGTCGCCGAGAGAGAGGTTCTGGTCCTCTTGGGCACTTCCGGCTGCGGCAAAACCACAACGCTGAAGATGATTAACCGGCTTGTTGAGCCGACTTCCGGCGACATTCTTGTCAACGGCACCAGTGTTTTGGAAACGGACCCGATCAGCCTGCGCCGTTCCATCGGGTATGTTTTCCAGGGCTTCGGCCTTTTTCCCCATATGACCATCGGGGAAAACGTTGGTATCGTCCTTCGTCTTCTTGCCTGGGAAAACGAGCGCATCCAATCGCGGGTCAGAGAGCTTCTCGAACTGGTTCACCTCGATCCGGGGGAACACCTCGGGCGCTATCCCGGCCAACTCTCCGGGGGGCAGGCGCAGCGCGTTGGCTTTGCCCGGGCTCTCGCCGCGGGATCAAAGGTCATGCTTCTCGACGAACCGTTCGGCGCCCTTGATCCCCTGACCCGCGTCGATCTGCAAAACGAGTTTCGAAACATTCAGAAGCATCTGGGCCTGACCACGGTCATGGTAACTCACGATATGTCCGAGGCTCTTCTCCTGGGTGACCGCATTGCCGTCATGCGCGCGGGAGAAGTCCTCCAGATCGATAACGCGGGAAAGCTCCTCGAATCACCTGTTAACGAGTATGTTGCCCAGATGGTCTCCACGCCAAAGCGCCAGGCGGATCTTTTGGAAGAAATCCTTGGCGGGGCCTAATGAACGAGAATTTTTTTCAGCGCGTGAATGAGATCCCCGAGTTCCTCGGCGGGCATATGGTCTTGTCTGTTTCGGCGCTCGCCGTCGGGATTGGCATCAGCCTTCCGCTGGGTATTGTGGCCAGCTTCTCGCCCCGGCTGCGGGCGCTATTTCTCACCGTCGCCAGCATCATCCAGACAATACCCAGCCTGGCGCTGCTTGCACTGATGGTGCCGCTTTTGGGCGGAATGATTGGCTTCCTGCCGGCGTTTTTCGCCCTCATGCTGTATAGCATCCTGCCCACGCTTCGCAACACCGTGACGGGGCTTTCCGGGATCGATCCTCCCCTGATCGAGGCCGCCCGTGGCGTGGGCATGACCCGCGGCCAGATCCTCACAAAGGTCCGCCTCCCCCTCGCCATGCCGGTCATTCTTGCGGGCATTCGCACATCCACCGTGTGGGTTGTGGGTATTGCGACTCTCTCGACACCGGTCGGCGCGAAAAGCCTTGGCAATTACATCTTCATGGGCCTTCAAACCCGCAACCACGTGGCAACTCTCTTTGGCTGCGTGCTGGCGGCGGCGCTGGCAATCGTGCTCGACCAATTGATCCGTCTCATGGAAGTCGCCGTGAAACGCCGCAGCCGCCCCTTGCTCATTTCCTCTCTTGCCGTCTTGCTTGTGATCATTCTGGCAGGGCTGTCCCCCGGCATTGCGAGCCGGTTCGGAAGCAGCGGTGGGGGAGGGGGAACGGTCAAAATCGGCTCGAAACCCTTCACCGAGCAGTATATCCTCTCGAAAACCATGAAAATGCGCCTGCGCGCGGAAGGCCTGCCAGCGCGAGAAACGCCGAATATGGGATCGACAATCCTCTTCGATGCGCTGCGGCTCAACTCCGTCGATTGCTATGTTGACTATACGGGAACTCTCTGGGCCACGGTGATGAACCGCGATGATACCGCTGATCCCGAATTGGTGCTGCGAGACGTGGAGCAATTCCTGGAAGAGGAGCATGGAGTTGAACTTCTCGGCCCGCTTGGTTTCGAGAATGCCTACTGCCTTGCGATGAAACGGGCCCGGGCGGAAGAGCTGGGTATCGAAAGCATAGCAGACTTGAGTTCCCACGCCAGCGAGTTCTCCGTCGGAGGCGATTACGAATTCTTCGGAAGAACCGAGTGGGAGTCGGTCAAGAGTGCCTACGAGCTGGAGGGAATGCAGACAATTGGAATGGACTCCACCTTCATGTATCAGGCCGTGGACTCCGGCGAAGTCGATGTGATTTCCGCGTATTCCACTGATGGGCGCATTGCCGCCTATGATCTGGTGGTGCTCAACGACCCGAGACACGCCTTCCCGCCATATGATGCGGTGCTCCTGCTTTCTCCGGAGGCGTCGGCGAACATGGATATACGCCGTGCTCTGGAGCCGCTCGTCGGATCAACCAGCGACGAAATGATGCGCCGGGCGAATATGCAGGTGGACGTGGAAAAGGCGGCGCCGAAAAGCGCCGCCGAAAAGCTGCTGTCAGAGATCCAGGAGCCGGAATGATCACTGGCCCGCGACCAGATACTGAACGCTGAAGTAGGAACGCGGATCCGTCCACACTCGGGAAACCCGGAAACCGGCCAAAGCCGCCAGATCGGCAAACTCTTCGAGCGAATACTTGCAGGAGTATTCCGTGCAGATGCGTTCGCCATTCTGAAAATGGATCGTTTGGCCGTCGAGCCGTACATCCTGATCCTTCAGGCTGGCCAGATACATTTCCACGCGCCCCTGTTCTTCATTCCAGACGGCTTCGTGCCGGAACGCATCCAGGTCGAACTCGCCGGCTGCCTCGCGATTCAGCCGCCGGAGGAGGTTGAGATTGAACTCGGCGGTCACGCCTTCCCGATCGTTGTATGCCCGCCGGAGCACATCCGGATCCTTTTTGAGATCCAAGCCGATCAGCAGCCCGCCTTTGCCATGAACCTGGTTGTAGAGGCGATGGAGAAAGAGCCTGGCCTCGCGCTTGGAAAAATTCCCAATCGTTGAGCCAGGGAAATAGATCACCCGCGCTCCGGAACCATTGCCGCACGCGGGAATCTCGAAGTCGGCATGATAATCGGCCACCACGGGGTGGATTTCAACTCGAGGGTAATCCCGCGCCAGCTGGCCGGCGGACCGGAGAAGGTGCTCGCGGGATATATCGATGGGGACATATCCCGCCGGGTTGTCAAGGTTGTCCAGGATTTTCCGAATTTTAATGCAGCTTCCGCTTCCATACTCCACAATCACGGCTTGTGGCCCGATCTCGGCCGCCATTTCGTCTATACAGTCCGACATGATGGCAGCCTCGGTCCGAGTAGGATAATACTCCTCCAACTCGCAGATCCGGTCAAAAATCCGTGATCCCCGTTCGTCATAGAGATACTTACAGGGGAGCTCTTTCGGATTCTTACCCAGGCCGCGCAGCGCCTCCCCAAGAAGTTCCTTGTCCAGGACTTTTCCGGCCGCTGAGGACCGTGAGGACGGATTCATTTTTCAGTGTCCTTTGCCAGGCGAATGCCAGTGAATTGCCACCGGTCCGGCGGATGGAAGAAGTTTCGATAGGTCGGGCGGATGTGTGTTTTCGATGTCGCGCAGGAGCCGCCCCGGAGCACAAACTGGTTGCACATGAATTTACCATTGTACTCTCCCACGGCGCCCTCCGCCGGCTGGAATCCCGGGTAAGGGAGATAGGCGCTCGCTGTCCACTCCCAGCAATCTCCAAACATTTGCTGAAGGCCTCCTGCTTCGGCCCTGGCTGCTCGCGGGTGATACTCGGCGGATTCGACGAAATTCCCTTCCGCTCCGGCGCTTTGGCTGGCAACCTCCCATTCGGCTTCCGTGGGAAGGCGTGCTCCCGCCCAGCGGGCAAAAGCATCCGCCTCGTAATAGCTGATATGCGTGGCGGGCTCCGCCTCCTGGACCCGCTTCTTGCCGTTGAGCGTATAGACATGCCAGGCCCCGTCTTCCTTGAACCAGTAAAGGGGCGCTTTCCAGCCTTCCTGCTCCACCGTGGACCAACCGTCGGAGAGCCACAGAAGAGTCTTTTCGTAGCCGCCATCCTCGATAAACTCGATGAACTCGCCACAGGTCACCAGCCGCGAGGCGAGTTGGAAGTCCCGGAGCAGCGTCTGGTGGCGAGGCCCCTCGTTATCGTAGGAGAAACCATCTCCATCGTAGCCGATTTCCCGAATACCGCCGGGAAACTTGATCCAGCGCATGCGGCCCTCGGGAATGGCAATTTCTTCATTCGGTTCCTGGCGGTAGACGGGAAAGAGAGGGTTCTGCCCGAAGACGTGTTTGATGTCCGTCACGATCAGCTCCTGGTGCTGTTGCTCGTGATGGAGGCCCAGCACCACCAGAGGCGCCAGGTGGGCGTATTCCGATTCGGGGATGTCTTTTATAAAGGATTCCATCTGCCGATCGATATGCTTTCGGAAAGAGAAAACATGCTCGACACTCGGCCGCGAAAGCAGCCCTCGCCGGGGGCGGCAATGCCGTTCGCCAACGCTGACATAATAAGAGTTGAAGAGGTAATTGAAAATCGGGTCGAACTCGCGGAAACCCTTAAAATAGGGACGAAGCAGGAACGCTTCGAAAAACCAGCTCACATGGGCGATGTGCCATTTCGTGGGGCTCACATCCTCCATGGACTGAACAACATAGTCCTCTGTTTCCAAAGGATCGCAAAGAAACTCGGTAAACTGACGTACGGTATGATAGGCTTGAAGCAACGTCTCGCGGTCCGGGCATTGCGCGGCTACAAGCGGCTGATCCGTGATTTGGGCTGGCATATGAAGCGGCTCCTTCCTGAAGGGGAAATACCCGTCCCATTTTGCACCAAAGGGCAAATTTTCAATTGGGGCAAACTAACGTTTCCAGGAGGGCGAAGCAAGGATAACGACAAATATATTGTCTCGATAAAAAAAGAGTCGATCTGGCGGGTCGACCCTTACGGTTTTGGCCACACCGCACCTACGTATTTGTCGCCCTCATCGGGTTCGATGATATAGGTCCAGGCCGGAACGGTCCGTCCCGACAGGAGGTCGTGCGCCTGGGCCAGTACACGCGTATAGACGATCAACCGCGGAGGGTCGAACTCCTCCAGTTCATCCAGCCGTGCCAGATATTTTTCCTCGTCCGGGAAGGTGATCAATTCGCCGCGGACCAGCTTCCACTCGCCGTCTTCCGAGAGAGTTGCGGAGTCCGGCGCGGGCGGGGGAGAGAGCTGCTTTCTGATGTCGGAAACGCGGTCCGAAGAGCCTTTCAAGAGGACATTCTCCTTCGGGATCTGAAGAAAGGGAATGCTGTTCTGATCCTGGTAAATCAGGCCGGTCATCTCCGCCGGGCGGATGTCACACGCCCTCCGGCAGTAGAAGTCATGATTCCAGTATCCTTGCTTGAGCGTCCCATACACGAACACACAAAGGCCAGAGGGGGCATCTTTCCGTCTCAATGTTCCCCTCCTGCCGCGCCGCTCAGAATCCATGTTGTCTTTAAGGCTTCGTCCCGGGCCAGCCGGGGCCGGTAAGCCCAGCGCAATGCCTCCGGCGAGCGCTCGCGCCATGCCGCCTCGTTGTGCTCCTGGCCAAGGCCAACCGTGTGGAAGAAGCCAGGCCCCAGTGCGTGGCCGTTATCCAGAAAGGTGTCTCTCACGGTCATCGTGTCCCAGAAACCGTCATTTCCTCCGATCCCCGATGTTCCCGAGTCAATCCAGAGGCGCGCGAAGGATTCCGGCGGCTGGGAGGCGCGCCGTTGGAATTCTCCGGGATTCAGCCAGAAACTGGGCGACATGGCGATGACGCAGCCAAAAACGCCGTCGAACTCCTCGGCAGCCTGGAAGCCTAAAACCCCGCCAAGGGAACTTCCAATGTGGAGGGTCTCACGCGGCCCGGCCAGGGTTCGGTATCGGCTGTCGATTTCTGGCATCAGCTCATTACGAAGCATCGTCAGGAATGCCCGGCCCCGGCCTGGAACACCTCCCAGCGATGTATATTCCGGGCGATATTCCCTCAGCCGGTCCGCCGTGTTATCGATTCCGACAAGGATGGCTTCGGGCATTTCGCCGCGACTGACAAGCTCGGGGATCGTCACGTCGAGATCCCAGGAGCCGAACGCCCCGCCCGGTGAAAAGACATTCTGGCCATCCTGGGCGTAGAGCACTGGATAATGTTTCGCCGGATGGTCCTCGTATCCGCGAGGCAGCTGAATTCGCACCGTTCGCGCGTCGAAGGTCGGATCACCTGGAGCAAAAGTAAATTCCTCGCGGCGCGGCGGGGATAATTCCTCGTCTGGCGGGGGATAGAGAAATGCCTCGCCATGGCGCCACCACACATCTCCCCGGTGCAGGCGCACCGGCTCCTCGGTGATCGACTCCCCATCCACTACCAGGTCGATCTCGAGCCATCGCGCGGCCATGGAGGGATCGATGAGGAAGGAATACCGCTTTTCCTCTGGCGTCTCCCCGGCGAGCGCCACATGGAGATTCGGGTGATCCGTAACCCCGGCCGGGTCGATCACGAGAACTTCGAGATCCCCGGCATCCCGCGGGAGAAAGACCAGGTGGCGCGAGGACTCCGCGCCAGCGGGACCGGTATTCAGCACAGGAGCGGCCGAAACGGGCGATCCGTTTGCCGGATCGGAAAGCATTTCCGGATCGTCCGCGCGAAGAAAGATCGATGGTTCGATTTCCACGCCTTCCGGCAGATCCAGGGTCAGGCTCCACACCGGATATTCGAGTGCCGATAACTTGACGGATTTCGTGATATCGCCGCCACCGAGCAGCGGGTGTGGAGCGCTGGCGAAGAGGCTTTCGCCGAACGACGTTTCCTGCTCAAGGCGGATCTCCACGCGCTCCGCGGGACTGAAAGGGGCGACCAAAAGCAGGGCGGGGATCAGGATCCTGTGAGGGGGTTTTTGGTGAATCACGCTGACCTCGATCCGAGTTTTTTTGCAATTTGCGCAATCATAGGATTGACGAGAAGCCTGTCAAACCTAATGAAAGAGAGGCATCAGAAGGTGTCTCGTTGCAAGCATGTGCAAAGAATTGCGCAATTTTCATCACTCTCCTCCGAGGTTGCGAATGATTCCCGAGGAAAACACCACTCCCGATTCCCGCCCCATGAGCCCGCGCCGCAAACTCCACGAGCGCGTGGCGCATCGTCTCCAGGACTGGCGCGTGGGCCGGCTTGTCTACCAAGTGATCGTGGACCGGTTTGCCCCGTCGCGGCGGCTCGAAGAAAAGCGCGCGCTCTATGCCCCGCCCCGCCGCCTTCTGTCCTGGAATGAAACCCCTTCGCGGGGCGAATTCCTCGCCGAAGAGCGAAACACCCAGGGGGAATTGGATTTCTGGGGCGGCGATCTCGATTCCATGCGATCGAAATTGGATTATCTTCAGGACCTCGGCATCGATGTTCTCTACCTGAACCCGATTTTCCACGGCTTCACCAATCACAAATACGACACCCTCGACTATTTCTGCGTCGATCCCCAATACGGCACGAACGAGGAGCTTCGTGCGCTGGCCCAGGATCTCCATTCCCGCGGCATGCGTTTGATCCTCGACGGCGTCTTTAATCACATGGGCCGCCGCGCCCCGCTCTTCCAGGCCGCCGAATCCGATCCCTCCGCCCCCGAACGCGAATACTTCGATTTCCACAAAGATTACCGCGCAGGATATCTCAGCTGGCGCAACGCCGCAAATCTGCCGGAATTGAAACTGGAACATCCCGGCGTCCAGCGCATGGTCTACAAGGGGCGCGACAGCGCGGTTCAGAAATATCTTCGAGAATACAATATAGACGGCTGGCGCCTGGATGTCGCCCCGGATATCGGCCCCCAGTATCTCCGCGAACTCACCGATGCCGCCCATGCCATACGCCCCGACAGCGTCGTCATTGGCGAGTGCTGGAATTATCCCGAGGAATGGCTTCGTGTCCTCGATGGCATCTTGAACATGCACGCGCGCGAGCTGATCTTCGAATACCTGCAGGGGGGGCTTTCCCCCTTCGCGACAGGCCAGGCCCTGGAGCGCCTGATCGGCGAAGGCGGCATCGAAGGGATTCTCCGCAGCCACCTGGTGCTCGATAATCACGATACACCCCGCCTCAAGCACTTGCTCGCCGATCCGCGCCAGCGATTCCTGGCGCGGGTGCTCCAATTCACGCTGCCGGGATGCCCGGTTGTCTATTACGGATCGGAACTGGGGATGGACGGCGGCCACGATCCCCAGAACCGCGCCCCGATGGACTGGGATCTTCTCGAGGGGGAAAACAAAGAGCTGGAGGAAGTCAGGCGACTGGTGTGTTTGCGCGAGCATAATCCCGCACTCATCGCCGGTGACTTCCGAAAACTCGATTCCACGAAATTCGTGGCATTCCTGCGGCAAACGGGCAACCCACGCGAGACTGTCATTGTGGTAATTAATGCCTCGAACCAGGACAAACGGGATGTCATCCCGGTACGCGATTCTCTGCTCATGGACGCGCAGAAACTCGTCTGTTTGCACAGCCAGAAGACAGAGGAGATGCATTCCGGCTGTCTAAAATTGTCCCTTCCGGCGATGAGTGCGCGGATCTTTCGAACCTCGGACCAGGGGGCAACCCGTGCCTATACCGCGTTTAAACGCGTCTTTTAAGGCCAGGTGATTTATTTTGCCTCTGCATGATCAGAAATCTTTTGACTTGCAAAACGGAACGCTCTAAAGATAGACAATCGATTGCGTGCAAGTGTGCACAGAATCGGCAGAAATCAGGATGCGAATTTTGCCTGGGAAGAAACCGGAGCCGAAACAACACGGCCTGAAAAATCCCGGTCGTTTTTCACATCCCGAGATTCCCAAAGGTGGTTATTTGCCAGAGATTAAGCTTTCCTGAAATGTGCAAAAAATGCGCACAAAAGGCGGGCCCAAACTGGCTGAACATTCCAAATGAAAGAGGTTCCCTCATGAAATTCCTGGATTTGCGTGAACAACGCCGTGCCTTCACCCTGATCGAGTTGCTGATCGTGGTCGCAATTATTGCGATCCTTGCCGCGATCGCCGTTCCGAACTTTCTGGAAGCACAGACCCGCTCCAAGGTCTCCCGGACCCTGGCGGACGTTCGCTCCATGCGGACGGCCCTCGAGTCCTACCGCATTGATAACAATGCGTATCCCGAAACAGACTTTGGTGTCGCCGAAGTCAACAATGGCGTTCTCGGTCCACTCCGCATGACGACGCCGATTTCTTACATCACCAGCCTTCCCTCTTCGCCCTGGAAGGAAGAATTCGGCACCGGCGGCGACGAGAAAATCGCCACGGAACTGACGTCTTACCTCTACATCCGCGCCCGCCACTCGCCGGGCCTCTCCACCGATGGCGATGGGAACGATGTGGATGATAATTACCAGGAAGACCGCAGCCAGTATCTCATCGGCGGCGCGCTCATTGCCCCGGCGGCCCGCCAGGCCATTGAAACCAGCGGTGCCTGGGAAATGAAGAGCGTCGGCCCCAACAATGTGGACGACCGCGATAGCACCAATCCGAAGGCGGTGCAGCCGGCCGCCATCTATGATCCCACCAATGGGACCATTTCCGCGGGCGATATCCTGGTCTTCAGCGATAAGCCGGCCTCCTTTAAGTAACAGTCGCTTAAAGGAAACAAACCTGGGAAATCAGCGGGGAGAGGCTCTCCCCACTGAGGAAATAAATAAACCCTTGAAAGAGGAAAGGAGTTCTCCTCATGCGTAATTTGCAGATCTTCGGCGCAACACTGGCCCTCAGCGCGCTGGCCACCAGCATGGCTTTTGCCCAGCCTTTTGGTGGAAATCCCGTCTATGTGACGGGCGAAGTCACCGATCCCAACTGGGACCCCGGCAACGGGGCCGCCCTGTCGGGCGGAACGGCCGCCGCCGGGGACTACGAACTGACCGACGTGGGCAGCAACGGCGTCTTCGAGCTGACCCTCACTGTCGGCGAAATGGGCGTCACGCCCGGAGCCGCCTACGTCTGGAAGGCCTCGACCTCCGGATTCGGCATCGAAGCTCCCGACAGCTTCAACGACGCCAAATTCACGGTCCCCGCTTCCTTCACCTCCACCGACAGCATCACCTTCTTCGTGGACACCAACACCCAGGACGATGGTTTCGTTCCCGACGCCGGATCCGGCGTAACCAATGTCGGCTTTGTCTATACGAATGTCGATGCTGCCTTTGCCCAGAGTGCCACAAGCGTCCAAGTCACCGGCAGCTTCCAGGACGAACTCGGCGGAACGGATTTCGACCCCGCTGGGGCAAACGCCGTTACCCTCGTCGATGACGGCACCGGCGCCGACTCCGCAAGCGGCGATGGCATTTATTCCGGCACTCTCACCGGAGTTTCCGATGGGGCGTATGAGTTTAAGGTGACGTTTGACGAGGCCTTCGGCGGCAGCTCCATCGGCACCGCCGGCATGGGCGGTGGCGGCAACCTGTCCTTCACCGTTCTGGATTCGTCCGACGTGATCACTTTCGAGTATGACTCGAACGAAAGCCGCGTCCGCGCCGACAATCCGTCCGTTACCCCCGGTCCGCCTTTCTACGCCCAGTCGGCCGCGTGGTCGGAAGGGTTCAACAGCACCACCGAGCTGACCCCCAATACCGACAGCATCACAGGCGGAACCTACCATGCCGGACTCTTTACCATCGCCACCGCTGACGATTACGAAGTCCGTGTCCGCCAGGGCGAAGGCCGTTCCTTCCCCGATACGGGCAACTATCCCTTCACCACGACCAGCGACGGCCAGGAGATCCTGGTGTTGTTTGACACCAACGACTACACCGATGGCTACGAGCCCGCCACCGACTTCGTTGTCGTGCTCGATGCCGACACGCGCGACCCCCTCAACACATGGGACAAGGTCCAGCCCGTTGGCGACTGGCAAAGCGAATTCGGCTCGACCGATTTCAATGCGGCCGCTCCCGCCATGGACGCGGCGGACGACGGCTCCACTCCTGACACAGCAGCTAACGATGGCATCTTTTCCGTCACGCTGACGGAGCTTGCCGACTCCGGGGATTTCACGGCGGATGTGAAAGCCGTTGGCCAGCGCACCGGCGCCGGCGACACCGGATTTGATATCCAGTTCGGCGGACCGCTGGATGGCCTCACCATCACCGGTAACAACAGCGCCGCCAGCTTCACCTTCACCGGCGGAGCCGACCACACCTTCAAGATCGACACGGCCACTGGCCGTGTTGGCGTGGACCTGACGGGCACGAAGGCCCTCGCCGACCCGGATCGCGGCGAATACTTCGACTCGAACGTCCCGGTCGCAACGTCAGTCACTGACTGGACGCTTTACTAAATCCTTCGCTCCTTCCTGGGCGAAATGATGCAAGCTGCCGCTCCCGCCTTTGAGGCGGGAGCGGCTTCCTATGGGCCGCAAATATTTTGTTTGCATGATTTTGCACAGATTCTTAGACGGCCAAAACCGTCAAATTTCCCCTTTTTTTGCTGTTATGGAAACAATCCTCGAAAAAGAATTGGCCCGGTCTATTTTTTAGCTTGCGTTAGGAGGCATTCCTTTGCATTCCTATTCTATTCATTTGCAAGACCCACATTCTGAAGGAGCATTCGGTATGAAAAAACAAATCTTTGCCAGCATTCTGGCCGCCGGTCTTGTTGCGGCCTCTGGCTCGGCACTCGCCCAGCCGACAATCGATGGGAGCCTCGACGCCGCAATCTATGGCACCGCGGTTTCCGTTCAGACTCAGGACACCAGCTTTGGCAACGCCGGCAATGGCAGCGTCCTCAGCGACGGTGGCGAACTCGATGCTCTTTACATCGATAACGATGGCACCAACCTTTATCTGATGGTGACCGGCAATATCGAAGGAAACGGCAACATCCTTCTCGTTGCTATTGATAGTGTTCCCGAAACGGGCGGCAGCGATGGCGTCTTTGCAGGCATCGACGGCGCCGATGGTTACTTCAACACCAACGGCACGGGAACAGGCATCGGCGGCACGACGTTCCCCACCGGCTTCAATCTGGATTATCTCCTCGCCTACAAGGTCTTTGACGATGGCGGCGACAGCGACCTCGACTGGCGCTATCAGGATGCGGACGTTTTCGCCGGCACCCCCTCCACAACCGCTTTTGGCAACTTCGATACCGGCGCGTCAACCAATCCCGCCATCGATACTGGCTCCGCAACCATCCAAATGGCCTACGATGGCTCGAACACCGCTGGAGTCGATGGCGCGCCCCCCGGCGGCCCCTACACCACATCCGGCAACCCGGGCGCGGTGACCACCGGGGTTGAGCTGGTGATTCCACTCTCTCTTCTCGGCAGTTCAGCTCCGGGGCCAAATGAGGACCTGAACATCATCTGCGCATATACAAGCGGCAATGGCGATTTCTGGTCGAACCAGACCCTGCCGCCCTGGTCGGCCCAGTCCGGTTCGGATCACCTCGCAACCGATCCTGATCTGGATGCCTCGGGCATCGGCTTCGTGACCTATACGCTCTCCACCAACAGCTCGGTGAACGATTGGTCGCTCCTCGAGTGACCTGAGAGACAGGACCTCACAACACGGGAAAGGGGCCGCGCGAACTGCGCGGCCCCTTTCTTACGTCCCTGAAGCACTCGCCACTACCAGTTGAGCTTCCAAATACCGTAGCCCCAGGCCGGATCGGTGATCCGCAGGCGCGACTCTTCCAGCAATGCGTTGGAGGGCCCATCGACAAGCGGCGTGATCGACAGAGGCTGGCCCCAGTATTCCGGCAGCACCAGCGTGATTGAGCCGGTTTCCGGCTCGCGGGTCAGCGCCACCAGCACCACTTCCTCCGGTGCCACGCGCGCATAGACAACGCGCTCCTCCGCCGCGTGGAGAACCTGCACGGCGCCGCGGCGAAGCGCCACCGATCCGTGGCGCGCCTTCGCAAGAGCGGACACGGTGTCGAAAGTGGCTCGCTGCTCCTCCGACCAGTCCCGCCAGATCATCGGCCGCCGGTTATCCGGATCCCCCGCTCCTGTCATGCCGATCTCGTCGCCGTAATAGATCATCGGCGCGCCCGGCACGGTCATGAGCCAGGCATAGGCGAGGCGCAGTTTATTGTAGCTGCTTTCGTGGTCCACGACCGGCGGGTTCTCATAGCCCAGTTCTTTCTCATCCGTTCCCGGGGGCACGTCTCCATCGGCAAAAGCCATGAAGCGCGTCACATCATGATTGCCGATGAGGGGGCTCATGGTGGTGGACGCGGGATAGTAGCGCTTGGCCTTGGCAAAGGACTCGGCAATGTTCGACATGGGAGCCTCGCCGCGGGCGATGACATCGCGCATGTCAAAGTACCCGGGAAAATCAAACTGGCCCGGCATCAGGTCCGCCCCGACGTATTTGGCGACGGTGTCGTAGCCGGAGATGGTTTCGCCCACCTGGTAGACAAGGCGGTCGGGGAATTCCTCGTTCAGGCGGGCCGTCAGTCCCCGCCAGAATTCCATGGGGATGTGTTTGACGGCATCCTGTCGAAACCCATCCGCACCGGTTTCTTCCATCCAATAGACGGCATTGTCCTGCATGATCTTGTGGATCCGGTCGTTCCCCTTATAGTTCAGCGTTGGCAGAAAGGTATCGAACCAGGTCGTCAACGGATGCTCGTCGAACAGGCGGATGTTTTTTTCGCCGTCGGGAAGGATGAGCGGCGTGTTCCAATCGGGGTGGCGCTGGTAGATGGGGTGGTCTTCATGGACGTGGTTCACGACGAAATCCAGCAACACCGCGACGTCATGCTCATGAGCGGCGGAGACAAGTCCCCGCAGGTCTTCCATGGTTCCGAATTGTTCGTTCGTTTCCGTGGAAGAAATTGGCCAGTAGCCATGGTAGGACGTGAAGAATCGGCCCGGCTCGATCGATTCCTGTTCCACCTTTGGGGTGTTCTTGTTGGGTGGTGAAATCCAGAGCGTTGTCACCCCCAGTTCATCGAAGTATCCTTCATCGATTTTCTCCCGAATGCCGGCCCAGTCGCCGCCGAGGTAATTGGCCAGGCGGCCGACCCGTGGATCATCCGCCGGGTTGTTCAGTTCCGGATCGCCGTCGCGGAAGCGATCGGTCAATGTATAGTAGATGATCTCGTCACGAGGGGAACGCGGCGCGCCTTTGTGGGTGAAAAAGGCGGAAACGACTCCCGACCGTCCGCTGGTCGTCTTGGCCCGAACGCAGGCATAGTTCTCGGAAAACCAGCCGCTGGAAGGCACTTCAAAGCGAATCGTCCCCGATTCCGTATCGGCCGTATAGGCACTGCCGTCCATAAGGCGGTTATTCACGATCAGATGGATCGAGTCCGGAACGAGACGCTCGCCGCGGTTGAGCATCGCCCGGAAAGCGCCCTGGGGTCCGCTGCCTGGCATGTCGGAATTCAAGACCGCGAAATCCAGCTCTTCGACCTTCTCGCCCTCCACGGTGATGATCGAGTTTCCGTATCCGCTGCTGTCTGTCCTCGGGTTCGAGGGGTCGGAGATCCACTCGCCATCCACCACGAACTTATAGCTCCACGTCCCTGGCGATATGCCCTTTTCAAGGGTGAAGGTTCCATCAGCGGTTTCGGTGAACGGATCGGCGTTGGAACTCCAGCCGTTGAAATCCCCGGCCAGATTCACTTGCTCCACGTCCTTCCCCTCCGGCGGATCGTAGGTGAATGTGGTGAGAGGCAGCTCTTTCACGACGACCGGGAAGGCAAGGGTCTTTTCCCCAAGTATCGTTTTGACAGTAACGCGAACAAGACCGGAGCCGCCTGCTCCCTTCATCGACTTGATGGTGATGCGATTTCTCTCTTCGTCCGGCGCCAGCTCCAGAAAGTCCGGGCCATCCACATCAACGATGTCCAGGATCTCCTCCCCGGCGCTGCCGACCAGCGGGACCGATTTGCTCTCGCCCGATGTCAGCCGAACGGCATCCAGCGGGACCGGGCTTCCATCTTTTTGCCAGATAATTTTCGATTTCGCCGGCGGACGGTCTTCCGTCTGCCAGGGAACAAGCCCCGAGCAGCCAGCCAGCAGAAAAGCCAGGGTAAGGGACAGGCAACGCTTCATCGAGCGACTCCTTCCGGGTCGGAGAATAAACGGCACGTTAGACGGGCGCCGGGGCCAGGTCAAGCGGCTGTTCAATCGAAGGTAATTTTTGCACACATATCTTTATTCCACGCGCATTGTCACGAAACAAGTTACTCTTGACCTGAGGCATGTGTGCCGCTCCAATCCCCATCTTAACAGGAACCTCCTGGACTATTCCGGACGAATTGGCCTGGCGCGCTCCTCTCTTTTGATTTGTGCAATAGTTTGTCTTTTTGCGCGACTTTTTGATTCCCAATGAGAGCCTTCATGAGACTGAAAACCGTCCCTTTTTCCACCGTTCTAGTGGCTTGCGCGGCCACCTTCTTGGTGATAAACCCCGCGTCCCCGCAGGCTGGACCCGTGCCCGGCGAAGCTTCCGAAACCCGCACGCCAGTGGACTTCCCCACCCCTCCGAGCGTCCAGGCCTGGAGCATTGGCGGCGGTCTCTATGATGTGGAATTCCAATGGGATCCCGAGGCTGAGCCGGAGAATCCCGCCCTCGTGGGAAGCTTCAACGCATGGAACAGAACCAGCCATCCCATGACGGACTCCGATCAAGACGGCATCTACGCGGCAACGGCTACGCTCTCTGCCGGCGAGCATCTCTACAAGTTCGCGGCGGGGGAGGATGGGTGGTATTCCGACCCGCAAAACCCGGCTGGCACACCGGACGGGCACGGCGGCGAGAACTCCGTGCTTCGCCTGGGCGTTTTCGCCATGCTTGGCGGCCTGGAGGTCGCCAAAGGGGACGGCAGGATCGAGATGCGCGGGTTCGAGCACCACCAGGATGATTTTACCTTTTACGATGCCGCCTCTGAGGGCGATGCCCTTATCCGATTCCGAATTCTTCGAGATGATATCCAACGCGCGGAAATCGTTTTTGTTGACCAGCAAGGCCAGGAAACGGGGCAGGCGGAAATGATCCTGACCGGCACGGACGAGCTGTTCGATTACTGGGAGTACCATCTTTTCAGCGAACAGGGACAAAGTGCGCCTGCGGGTTATCATTTCAAACTCCACGACGGGGGCGCATCCGCCACCACGGAGAAGGCCTTCCCGGTTCGCTGGGAAGGCATCCCGCAAGCCGAAACGCCCGATTGGGCCCGCGACGCCATCTGGTATCAGATCATGGTGGACCGCTTTCGCGACGGCGATCCCATGAACAACCCGGAATATACCGCCGGCACGGGCCGATCGGAGGAAACACGCCCCTGGACCCTCGATTTCTTTACGGTGCCGGGGGAAGGCAAGCTCTCCGCCGAGGAACTCTTTACCTATGACGGCGACGGAAACAATTTTCCCGATATCTGGTCGCGTCTATACGGAGGAGACTTCCAGGGCGTGATCGACCGCCTGGACTACCTGGACTCTCTGGGCATCAACGCGCTCTACTTGAACCCGGTTTTCGAGGCGACGAGCGCCCATAAATACAATGGCAAGAGCTTTGTGCATGCCGATGACGGCTATGGCGTCGCCGGCGAGTTCGCCGAATCCGCGGAGAAGGAAAACCTTCTCGATGCGTCCACCTGGGAGTTCAACGAATCCGATCAGAAGTTTCTCGATCTGGTGGAAGAAGCCCACAAACGCGATATGCGCATTATCATCGACGGTGTTTTCAACCACCTCGGCGACGACGCGGTGCCGTTTCTCGACGTGAAGGAAAACGGAAAGGATTCGCCTTTTGCCGACTGGTATATCATCGAAAGCTGGGAGCCCTTTGAATACGAGGGCTGGGCCGGTTTCGACGGCCTGCCGGAATTCCGCAAAAACGAGGAACACGGCCTGGCTTCGGAAAGCCTTCGCCAGCATATATACGATGTGACCAGCCGATGGATGGACCCGAATGGCGACGGCGATCCCAGCGATGGCGTGGATGGCTGGCGCCTCGATGTCCCCTTCGAGATTCCCAAGGTCTTCTGGGAGAACTGGCGCGACCACGTCAAATCCATCAATCCCGACGCGTATATCGTCGGCGAGGTCTGGCAAGTCGAGCCCCAGTGGGTCGATGGCGAGACCTTTGATGCCCTGATGAATTATCCCTTCTCGCGCCGCGCCTTCAATTTCTTTGCGGACAAGGAAGAAAAGATCAGCGCCACGGAATTCGACCGGCGCCTCGGCTGGCTGAGGACGCAGTATCCCCGCGCAACGACATACGTGCAGCAGAATCTCTACGACAGCCACGACACCGATCGGTGGTCTTCCCGCATCAAGAACCCCGACCGCCCCTATGACGGGGAGAACCGAATCCAGGATCCCGGCGGCGAAGACTACGACTATACGCGCCCCAAACCGGCCCATTTCGAGCGCCTGGCTCTGATGGCGCTTTTTCAGACCACGTATGTCGGCGCCCCGATGATTTGGTACGGCACCGAAGTGGGCATGTATGGCGCCGACGATCCCATGTGCCGTCTGCCCATGTGGTGGCCCGGCCTCATGCCCTATGAAAACCCCGGCTACCGGATCGATTCGGGGCTCCGCGAAACATTCCGCGAGCTGTTCCATCTTCGCGCGGAACATCCCGAGCTTCGCCGGGGAAATTATCGCACGGTCCTGGCCGACGACGAGAAGGATTCCTTTGGATACCTCCGCTCTCTACCCGGGGAAAATTCCGCCCTGCTTGTCGTCATGAACAACAGCAGTGAGAAACAAATCCTGACGATCGAAGCCCCCGCGGATATTCTGCCGGAGGGCTTTGCCGAGGTGGACTTGCTCTATGGTCCCGCGGCGTCGAGAAGCATCTGGCCTTCTCATACGATGACAATCACCTTGCCCGGCGTTTCGGGAACGGTCTATCACGTCGCCAGTTCTTCCCAGGAGCAGCAGGACTGATGTCGAGCAAGGCGGTGCGCAAATCCCATATCACGCTGAAGCAGGACCTCCGGGCCCTTCCCTACCTGCTTCCCTTCCTCGCCGTATTCGTCGTTTTCGTGGGGTATCCGGTGATCTACAGCCTTTGGCTGTCCGTCCACCAGGTTACGATTTATTCGGATTTCTACGATCTTTTTGGCACGATGGATTTTGTCGGCGTGAGCAATTACTCCCGGGTGCTCCAGGATCCCGTCTTCTGGTGGTCCGTGTTTCTCACCTTCGCCTACGCCGTCCTGACGATTGTACCGGGGATCGCGCTCTCGCTGACCCTCGCCTTGCTCTTGAATAAAAAGGCGCGTGGATTTGGTTTCATGCGCAGCGGCTTTTACCTGCCCAACGTCTTCGACATCTATGTTGTGGGCGTGATCTGGCTGCTGATATACAATCCCAACGGCGGAATCTTCTCCCAGCTTTTGAACTGGGCCGGCCTCGACGGTCTTGCGGGCCAGGGCGTTCTCAATAATCCCTACACCACGCTGCCGGCAATTGCCCTCGCCATGGTGCTCAAAAACGCCGGTTTCGGGATGATCCTGTTCTTGACAAGCCTCAACAGCATCAACCAATCGATCTTCGAAGCCGCCGACGTGGACGGTGCGAACCGCACTCAAAAGCTTTTCAATATCACGATCCCGCTTCTCAAGCCGATCATCCTCTTCCTTTCCATCACGGGAACGATGATGGCGCTCAACGCTTTTGCGGAAATCTATTCCATGACCGATGATACCGGCGGCACCAGTATCGAGGTGGCCGGGCGAACACTGCAAAGCGCCCGCATCAGCGGTTATCACCTCTTCAAAGTTTTCGACCAGTCGATGTATGGCGAGGCGGCCGCTATCAGTTTCGTTCTGCTGTTAATTGCGGTTGTCATTAGCTGGATCAATTTCCGAGTTCTGTCTCCGAGGGATTAATTGATGGCCAAAAAACCCCGGACACCGATCGACGTCCTCTCGCAGCCGCTCTCGCCGCAAACCGCCGAGCGGTTTCGCACGACAATCATCTATCTCTGTCTCTCCATCTTCCTCGTTTTTGTTTCCCTTCCGCTTTTCTGGATGGTTCTGACAGCCTTTAAGACGAAGGGCACGGCCTTTCAGCTTTCCTTTTGGCCGCAAACGACGCTGACTCATCCAACCTCCGGCCGGGACCCCTATCCCGAGCCCAACCAGCGCGCCGCCCTGCTCCAGGGGGAAGAAGAACTCCGCATCGAGGCGGGTCTTGAAGATCGCGAGACGGCGCTTCTTCACGTGGAGTACTACGCCCCCCAGGCGACCTCTGTGGTGGCAATTACCCAACAGGCCCTGAGCACCCAGAACAGCCCGATCGAGGTCGAGCGAGCCTGGCGAATGCGGCGCGCCTTTAACGGAATATGGTATGGTCTTGTGGAAGGATACTCGGAGGAAGAGATCGAAGTCTCCTTCGAAATCAACGAGGAGCAAGTCGTCACCGATCCCGGGATGCCCGAAGGGGGGTATTTCCTCGAGCCCGGGATTATTCATATTGGCGGGCTGCCGGAGTTCCTCGTTGTTCGAGAACAGGGCCAGGTACGCGCCCGCATAGGCCGGGTCGATCCAGAGCACCGCGTTTTTGTGCGTTTCCAGGGCGGTGAACGCCACGCTCTCGAGCATGTCGGCGAAGGCTATTTCGAAGGAGATTTTCCGGCAGAGAACTTCGGCCCCTTCCGCGTAATCGAGAAGCGATCTTTCGGCGCAGCGCTTTCCGAAAAATATACGATCACAAACTTCACGGCGATTATCGGCAACGAGGATTTCGACTTTGCGCGCTACTTCCTCAACTCGCTGATCGTTGCGACATCCTCCGCCTTTCTCACCGTCCTCATCTGCAGCCTGGCCTCTTTCGCTTTCGCTGTCTTCCCGTTCCATTACCGTGAGGGTTTGTTCTACGCCCTGCTGACATCGATGCTTGTTCCCGGCATGATCTATATGGTGCCTCAGTTCAGCATCACGATCCAGCTCGGCTTAATGAACACATACTCTGGCATGGTTGTGCCCCATCTTGCCAATGTCTTTGGGTTGTTTTTGATGCGCCAGTATATCGACCAGATTCCGCGCGACCTTTTTGCCGCGGCCGAGATCGACGGGGCCCGCGACTACCAGATCTTCAACACCATCGTGGTGCCGATCTGTCTTCCCATCATGATGACTTTGTTCCTCCTCGTCTTCGTGATGCAATGGTCAAACTTCCTCTGGCAATTGATCGTGAACACGGGCACATCAGAAGTGCTGACGCTTCCCGTCGGCCTCCAGCAGTTCAAAGGCCAGAATGCCAACGAATGGGAAAAGATCATGGCGGGGGCCTGTTTTTCGATTCTTCCCATCACGGCACTCTTTTTCTCGCTCCAGAAGTATTTCCTGCAAGGCCTCACCGCCGGATCGGTGAAGGAGTAATTCCCCATGCGATATCTCATTGGCGTCCTGCTTGTTTTAACCTTCGGAGTCCTCAACTCCTGCGCCGGCGAAGCCGCAAGCGATTCCCAGAAAGTGGAGCTTTCCATCTGGCAGGGCTTTAATACAGAGGAAACCCAGGTCTTCCGGCAAATCCTTTCGGATTTCGAAACCCAGTGGGAAGAAGAGAACGGCAAAGATCTTGTCGTGATCGATCAGTTCGTCTCCTTCGGCGATATGTTCACCAAGCTGCGCACATCGGCCATGGCGAATATTACCCCCGACATCGCCTTCATGGATTCCATTAAAGTGACCGACCTCGCTTTCGGAAGGGCCCTCGTGCGCCTCGATGAATTGGAAACCTTCAAGCAACGCTATGGCTCGCTGGAAGGCGCGAGAAAAGAATTTGTCTCCGCCTCCTTCAACGCCGGTGTGATCAATCGCAGAGGTGAAGTGGGTCTCTATGGCCTGCCAGTACAAACAACCACGGTGGCACTCTTTTGGAACCGCGAGATGTTTCGCGAGCAGGCCGAGGAACTGCGCCAGGCGGGCCTCGATCCCAACCGGGCGCCGAAAGACTGGGAGGAACTGGTCGCCTACGGCAAAGTGCTCACCGATAAAGAACGCGAGATTCATGGCTTTGGCATGCATGGCTCCCTCTGGTTTAACTTCCCCTTCTTTAACATGTATGAAGTGGGGTTTATTAAATATGATGAAGACGGGACCGCCAGTCCCGATTTGAACACGCCCGAAGGCATTGCGGCGCTGGAACGCATCCAGTCCCTTGCTAACAGCGGCATCGAGGGCGGCGCATGGAAACGAAGCGCCCTGAGCCCCGACGCCGGTTTCATCAACCGCAAATACGCCATGGTGATGACCGGCCCATGGAACGTGGAGAATTTTACCAACGCCGGATTGGACTTCGATATCTCGCTCATCCCAGGCCCGAGCGAAGAAGAGATCGAGCGCCTCGGCCTGCAACCCGCCGAGCCCGGCCTGGTGGAAGAACTTGGCCAGCTTGCCTATACATCGAGCAACGTCGGCGGTCAGACCGGCATCATCATGAGATCCTGCGAAAATCGAGAAGTCGCCTTCGAGTTTCTCGATTACTTTACGAGCGAGCGGGTGCAGCGCCGCTGGGCCAGCGAACTCGGCCAGATTCCCGTCCGCCTGGCCGCCTGGGAAAAGTTGGACACGACCAAATATCCCTTCATGCCCAAGTTCATGCAGCAGCTCCGCACAGCCCGCCGCATCCCTCAAATCCCCCTTTACGGCGTGCTGGAATCCAACATCTTTAACCCCCAGATCGATTTGCTGCTCCAGAACAGCCAGACGCCGGAAGAAATGATGGAGCGCATGGAAGCGGCCATGAAACGCGAAATCCTGGTCAAAATCAATCGCGGAGAAGAGCCTGAAAATCCTGCGGAAAGCGAAGAGAGGGAGAAGAAGGAAGTGAGCTATACATTCAGCCACGGCGGTGTGATTCGCGCCCCAAGGAACGAAAAAGAACTGGTCCTGATCTTTACCGGCGGAGATTTCGCCGATGGGATCGATGTCGTGCTCGATACACTTCAGGAGCAGGACGTGCCCGGCTCCTTCTTTTTCACCGGCGATTTCATCAACGAGCCGGATAACGAATCCGCCCTCCGCCGACTTGTTGACGCGGGACATTACCTCGGCCCTCACTCTGATAAACATCTGCTCTATTGTCCCTGGGACGACCGCTCGAAGACCCTTGTGACCAAGGAGGAATTCACCAACGACCTGGATAAGAATATCGCTGATCTCGAGCGCTTTGGCGTCTCTCCCCAGGATGTGACCTGGTGGATCCCGCCCTACGAATGGTATAACGAGCAAATCGTGGAATGGTCAGAAGAGGCCGGCCGCCGGCTTTTCAATTTCACGCCGGGCACACTCTCTCATGCCGACTATACAGAAGATGACGCCGACAACTATCGTGGCAACGACGAGATTTACAGGAGCATCCTCGAGTTTGAGGCCAAGGAGCCGGATGGACTCAACGGCTTCCTCCTTCTGACCCATGTCGGCTCGAGCCCAAAGCGCACCGAAAAGTTCTATAACCGGCTGGATTCGCTGATCACCGAGCTGAAAAGCCGGGGTTACGGATTCACCACCGTGGATCAACTCCTCCGCGGTGCTCCTCCCAGAAGCTGATTTTTCCGCCGCATTCTCAGTTGAAAACAGACTTGTCTCCCGCCAGCCGGCCCCTTAAAGTGTTATTAGAAACCATGGTGGGATCGGCCGAGCATGAGCCGTAAGCGGAAACAAAAAGACAACCAGCCTCCACGTCAAAAACAGGGAGTCGATCCCGCGCGCCGCAAGGCGCCGATTCCTCTTCATTTCTGGATACGTTGTGCCGCGGCGGGGGCGCTTGTTTTCGTTGTGATCGGCTGCGTGCGTTTTGGCTGGCATGCCTTTCAGGCCGACATGACATCGACGCGGGGCTTTCGCGACTCCCAGAGGGAAACTCGCGAATTGGTGGCCCTCGCTCAAATGCGCGAAGCGCTCAGAGAGATGCCCTGGGATCCGATCACCCAATTTCGCGTGGCCAGCACCGTGCTCCAGCTCCAGAGCCAGCGTCTGGCCAGCCAGGGCTATGAAAGGGTGGATGTGGAGGAACTGAACGAAGCGGTGGAACTCTTCAAGTCGGCTAAAGAAGCGCGCCACAAGCCTCAGATCGTCGATCTGCGAGTTGCCCAGATCAACGTCCTCCTGGCGGAGATTTTCCGCCAACGCCAGCAAAACGCCCTGATGCGCGAAGCCTCGAAAACAGCCGCCTCCCACTACGCGCTTTATCGATTCGTTCAGGGAAAGCCGGAATATGAACCGCTTGGATATTACCGCCGGGCAATCGACCATTCGCTCACCGAGCCCTGGCCCCAGCTCGCCCTCACGCAATACGAGGATTTTCACTATTATTTCCCGGAACGCGCTGTGGAAGATAACCGCATCCTGGACCTGACAAAACGGGCACGACTCCTCCTCGGCGAATTCCACCTCATGTTTTTCGACCTCGCTCTTCAGCTTTCCCGCGAACCGGGCAACAGCGAATACCTGCGCCAGATGCAGGCCTATGCCCAGCGGTTTGGTCTCGAACGCGAGGCGCTCTTCGCGCTGGAAGAACTCGCGGAATAGCAGACTCCGAGGCTCCGGGTTTTCAGAATCCGCTTGCTCCGAAATTCTCCTGCCACGCGAATAATTGGCAGGAACAACGAACCGCTCTGCCCTGGTCTTTCGATGATACTTCGAGCTTATCGCGACACTGACCTTTTTCCCCTGCTTGATCTTTGGAACCAGGCACTTCCTCTCGATCAAATCACGCGCTCGGAATTCGAGCGGCGCGTCCTCCTCGACGCGAACCGTGAACCAGACAGCCTCACCCTCGCTTTCGAAAAAGAGGGCGGCCCGCCCGTGGGGTTTGTGCTGGCTCTCGTTCTGCGCTATCCCATCGAAAACACCGGCTTGATGGAGCACCGGGGCTTTATCACGGCCTTCGGCGTTCATCCCGAACACCGGCGCGGGGGGATTGGCGCGGCGCTCCTGGATGCGGCGGAGAACTTCTGCCGCGTACGCGGCCGCCGGGAAGTCGCTCTTGCCCCCTATACGCCAAACTACTTTGTGCCCGGAGTGGATAAGCAGAACCATCGCGATGGGCTGGCCTTTCTCCAGAGTCGCGGCTTCGAGGAAATCACAGAAGCAATTGCCATGGATGCTCTCATCGGCCAGTTTCAATTCGACGAGGAACTGCGTGAAAAAGAACACAAGCTGGCCAACGAAGGCATTACCATCGAGCCTTTTCGCCGGGGCCGTATGCTGGAGTATCTCGCCTTCATGGACGAACATATGCCCGGCCCCTGGCTGGAGGATGCCCGCCGAAATTTGAAGGAAATGACGCAAGGCCTGTTTCCGGAAGAAGCGATCATGCTGGCCTGCCATGATCGCCGAATCATTGGGTACTGCCAGTTCGAGGGAGAGCACTTTGGCCCCTTCGGCGTGGCCGATGCCTTCCAGGGGCGCGGGATCGGCACAGTGCTGCTCGGCCGCACGGTGGAGGCCATGTTCCGGGCCGGGCATCACGCGGCATTTGTTCTCTGGACCGGAGAGCGGGCGGCGGGCGGTGTCTATAAGCGCCTGGGATTTTGCATCACCCGGCGTTTCGCGGTCATGCGCAAGACCCTTGAGGAGAAAGAATGAGGGGACGGAAATTCGATCTCAATGAGACTTGGAAGAGGATTGGGCGTGAGATGGGCATGCTGGCTGTGCTTGTGCTCAGTTGTCTCTTCCTTTCCTGCACTGGTCCCTCCGCGCCTGAAGGAAAGATCCTGATCCAATTCTGGGACTTTCCCCGCCTCCCCGCGGTGAATGAATGGCTCGAAGATGCTATTGAGCGCTATATGGAGGAAAATCCTCACGTCTTTATCGACTATACACGGCTGAGCTGGGGGAAGGGAGGCGAGCGGCTCGACATTGCGGCGTTTGCCGGCCGGCCGCCGGACGTGGCAGGCGCGGTGCTCCAGGTGAAATACGTCGAGGCGGGATTGCTGGCGGCGGTGGACCCGTATCTCGACGAGCCCGCGGAAGAAAACCCGGAGATCACCTATCGCGAGGACATCCACTCGACCATCCTCGAGTCCGTGCAATGGGACGGGAAAACGTGGTCTTTTCCCTGGTACAAAGAGGCCTTCGTCATGGTGCTCAACCCGGAAATCTTCGAAGAGCGCGGCGTCGCCTTGCCCGAAAACGGCCAATGGACCTGGGATGAGTTACTGGAAAAAATGCACAAGCTGACCTTCGACCGCGACGGAGACGGCGAAACCGATGTCTATGGCGTTGGCTTTAATACGGGTCCGGAAAAATGGGAGGCGTATAGCTTTCTCTTTGCGGAAGGCATGCGGATCCTCAGCGACGATGGCCGCCGGATTCTCCTCGATTCCGAGGAGACGAGGGCGGGGATTGGCCGCCTTCTCCAGCTTGAATACGAAGAAGAGGTCGCCCTTCCGGGCGCTGGCGGCATCCAGGACGATACGACGTGGAGCGCCTTTTCCGGACGCGAGCGGCGCCTCGCCACCACCTGCCAGGCTCTCTGGTCCATCAACGCGGTCAAGACGCAGAACGAGCGCCTGGCCGAGTTTCGCCAAAAAGATCCTGATGCCGAAGATCTGCCGGAGCCCCTGGAAATCCGCACGGCGCTCTTTCCCAAAATGCCCGGCCACCCCCAGGTGATGGCATCCTATGGTGTCGGGTCGTTGATGGTTTTCGACCGCCCCCACGACCCGCGCCGCACCGAGGAGGCTGCCAGATTCGCCCGCTACCTGGCCCTGGAAGCGGGTCAGGAAATCAACCACGAGGCGGGTCTCTTTCCCAGCCGTGTTTCCACCGGCAATCTGTTCGAGGGGAATCCCAGTTATGAAACCATCTGGCCGTATATCGCCGACGCCCATAGCCCGCCGATTCATCCCGCCTGGACCCAGCTCGACCAGGTGATCAGTTCCCACCTGCAACTGATCCTGCTCCGCCGCATCGGATTGGACGAAGGCGTGGAACGGATGGCCGAGCGTTGCCAGTATATATTGGACGACTACTGGGCGAGCCGTGATGCGGCCGAGGCGGCTCTATGAACCGGGGATGGCGCAGCACACTTTCCGCCTATACGATGCTGGCGCCCTCGCTGCTCTTGTTCACAGTGTTTTTTGGCATCCCCATGCTTCTGGCGCTTGTCATTGCCTTCAAGCACGTGGAAATGGCCCAGGGCGTCATGGGCAGTCCCTGGGTCGGGTTTCAGAATTTCCGCGATCTCTTTGGCAATGTGCTCATGGCCGAGCGCATTCAACTGGCCTTCAAGAATACACTGCTTTTCACCATCTGTTTTGTGCCCGTGAATCTCGTCATGTCGCTCGTCGTGGCCAGCCTGATTCACTCGGTGGGGGAGAAGCGCCAGGCTTTTTACCGCGCGGCCTTCTACCTTCCCACGGTGACATCCGCGATCGTCTTCGCCCTGATCTGGAAAACGCTCTACGATCCCAACTTCGGGCTGCTCAATGCGGTGCTCGACCAGTTTGGACTGGGCCCGATCAACTGGACCGGGGATCCCGACTGGGCGATCTGGTCGGTGATTATCGCGGCGATCGGAGCGGGGCCCGGCGGAAATATTCTGATCTTTCTGGCGGCCCTTGGGTCGGTGCCCGGAGATCAGAAGGAGTCCGCCCGCGTGGAGGGCGCCAATGGCCTCCAGTCCTGGTGGTTCGTCACGCTGCCTCATCTGCGGCCGATCATTCTTTATCTGCTCGTGCTGAACACCATCGGCTCCTTCCAGGTTTTCGAACTCGTTTTCATTCTCACCAGCGGTGGCCCGGCGGGATCCTCGACCGTGGTGGTTTACGAGATATACGACCTTGCATTCAAGCAGGGGCGCTATGGACCAGCGGGAGCCCTGTCCCTCATCCTGCTTGTCGTTGTCACCACCATTGCCGTGCTTCAGTTCAAATTCTTCGGAAAAGACACCGAGGAGTCCCGTCCCCAGACCTGGATGGACGCTCTCGCGAGCGGGTTCAGCGATCGCGTCGGGCTGTTTCTTGGATGGCTCGGCCAGGCGGGCCACAAGGCCAAGAGGCTCGTCGCCCGCTCCATTCAATCGGCCATCATGCTTCTCATTGCCTGCATTCTGGTGGCGGGATCGCTGGTTTGGGCTTTCGCTTCGTGGATTTTCACGAAGCTCGCCGGCATTCTCCGGGGGTCAAAGCCACGGTCCGCATCAACACTCGGGTCCATGATTCCGGCGGCGTGCCGGAATACTTTCAATGCGATGCGATATACATCGTGGCCTCGACTCAGGAAATCCGCCTCTCTTGCCTGGAAAAACCGCCCGCACGTCCTGCGCACGGTTTTTCGCGAGCTCCCCGTCCATGCCATTCTCCTCCCCCTCGGGCTGCTTTTTCTTGCTCCCATGGCCTGGATGTTCCTCGCCGCCTTCACCCCCAGTGTCTATCTGCAGACATCGCCACCCCAGGTTTCCCCCTCCAATTTTTCCCCGGAAAATTACGGCACGCTTCTGGAACGCGCGCCGCTCATTCTGCGCTGGCTTTGGAACAGCACCTATCTTTCCCTGTTGATCACGGTTGTGCAGGTCTTGCTGAGCTGCCTTTCAGGATACGTTTTCGCTCGGATCAGTTTCCCCGGCCGGGGGCTGCTCTTCAGCCTGTTTGTCGCTTCGATCATGGTGCCCTTCCAGGCTTTGCTGATTCCCCTCTTCATCGTCATCAGCACAGGAATCCGCAATGTGCTGCATATAGACATCATGAACACCCACTGGGCGATATTTCTCCCGACGTTTTGCGCGCCGGTGGGTGTTTTCCTCATGCGCCAGTTTATCATCGGGATGCCGCGCGAGCTGGACGAAGCCGCGTATATCGACGGCTGTGGATACTTCGGCACCTGGGCGCGTGTGATTCTGCCCCTTTGCAAGCCGATCCTGGGCGCGTGGGGAATCCTGAGCTTCACCGCGGCCTGGCGGAATTTCTTCTGGCCGTTCGTTGTTTTGGGGTCCGAGGAGCTTTTTACCCTCGAGGTTGGCCTGCAATCGCTACAGCAGCAAAACGCCCAGGACTTCGGGCTCGTCATGGCCGGGGCCACGATTTCCGCCGTCCCGATGATCATCATCTTCTTTATTTTTCAGAAACAAATCGTTCGCGGGCTGACCTTCGGCGCCGTGAAAGGCTGATCAGCGCGCCGGAGCGGACACGCCCTCGCGGAGCACCTTGCGGGCTTTTTGCAGCGCCGAGCCGATCACCTGGTGCATGTCGTAATACTTATATTCCGCCAGGCGCCCGCCAAAGACTGTCCGGGGCTCTTTCGCCGCGAGACCCTGGTAAACGGCCAGCTTCTTTTTGTCCTCGGCGAAATTCACCGGATAGAAGGGCTGGTCGTTATCCACCTGCGAATATTCCCGGAAAATCACCGTCTTCCCCGGAGTGTGCGCCTTCTCGCGGTGCAGATGTTTCGGCTCGTGGATGCGTGTGAACGGGACATCGGTGTCCGCATAGTTCATCACCGACGTGCCCTGGAAATCCTCCTCGTCGCGGCATTCATATTCAAATCGCACGCTGCGCCAGTTGAGCCGCCCTTCGCAGTATTCAAAGAAGAGATCGATCGGCCCGGTATAGACGAGCGTCTTGCCTCGCGAGCGCCAGTAGTCCGGATCCTCGAAAAAATCCACGCCGGTCTCCACGGGGATGCCCTCCAGCATGCGCTCGAAGATAGGCGTATAGCCGCCGGCGGGAATGCCCTGGAATTTGTCGTCGAAGTAGGAATCGAAATAGGAACTGCGAACCGGGAGGCGCGTGATAATGTTTGCGGGCAGCTCCTTCGGATCGCAGCCCCACTGCTTTTCCGTATAGCCCTTGATGAAGGCTTCGTAGAGGTCCTCGCCGATGAGCGAGACCGCCTTTTCTTCCAGGTTGCGCGGATGGGGGATATTGCCGCGCTTTTTCTCAAGAAAGGCATCGACTTCCGAGGGGCGCAGATTCGTGCCGTAGAACTGATTGATTGTGCCCAGGTTGATCGGCATCGAGTAAACGCGGTCCCGGTGGGTCGTGAGCACGCGGTGCTGATAGCGGTTGAATTCCGTGAAGCGATTCACATAGCGCCAGATGTCTTCGGAATTCGTGTGGAAGATATGGGTGCCATAGCGGTGGATATTGATGTTGGTGCCCTCGTAATCAGACGAGTAGCAGTTGCCGCCGATATGGTTGCGGCGCTCGATGATCAGCGCGGACTTGCCGTTTTCTTTGGCTTGCTGGGCGAAGACGGCGCCAAACAGGCCGCTGCCCACGATAATGAAGTCGTAATTCATGCCTCTGCCTTGCCGGGCGTGCCCGGTGAATCCCCGGGTTGGCCGAAGATATCCAAGGGCGCGAGGGAATCAAGACAGAATTTCGCAGGGGAATAATGAAATGACGTCCCGGAAAAATCCAGGACGCCATGGTTGTAGCCGACTTGATACTGCTTCAGGCTTCGGTGGATCTCACGTTGCTGGCCTGCATGCCTTTTGGTCCCTGAACGGGCTCGAATTCCACGCGCTGGCCTTCTTTCAGTGTGCGGAACCCATCCATTGTGATGGCCGAGTGATGAACAAAGAGATCGGCTCCCTGATCATCGGGCGAGATGAAACCATAGCCCTTGGCATCGTTGAACCATTTGACGGTACCCTTCTGCATGATGAAACAACTCCTGAAAAATGAGGTCGTGCCGATCAAACGCTGAGCTTTCGTCTCCTGCTCACCAGCCCAAGCACGGGAACCGTCATTGGCCCCAAGCTCTTATAATCCACAAGACCATATCCAAGCGGGCCTGCACTATCCCGCTCGCCGATGGTCTAGCCGATTGCCTCTGATGCCCAAGTTCCTTTAGTCCAGTCCTGTTTGATCGTGGTTTCGATTCCAGTCCCCTCCAACCCCATTGTCAACGGCATTTTATCCCGTTTGCGGTTTCCTTCCGTTTTCCAAAGCGGGATTCTCTTGCTCTTCCCGCGCTTTTGCGGCTAAACACGCGCTCCGCGTGTGGCTCTGCAGGCCTTATCTTCTCTTTCAAATCTCTTTTCCATGGCTGATTTTCGATCCTTGTTCTTCCCTCATTCCCTGCGCAATCGCCTCTCCTCGATCTTTCGTTCGGCATTCGGCCAGCTTGGCGCCCCCGAAAGCTTCGGCGATGTGGTCCCCTCTCAGAAGCCCGAATTGGGCGATTTCCAGTGTAATGGATCCATGCCCGCCGCCAAGACGCTTCGGAAAAACCCCCGCCAGATCGCCGAGCAGATCATCGAACTGGTGGGGGGAGACCCCAGCATTCGAGACCTGAGCATCGCCGGCCCTGGATTTATCAATTTTCGCGTCTCCAATGGCCTTCTCGCGGAAATGCTCGAACAGGCCCGCGAAGACGAACGCCTGGCCCTGGAAAAAGTCGAAACGCCGGAAAAAATCGTTCTCGATTTCGGCGGCCCCAACGTGGCCAAGCCCATGCACGTCGGCCACCTTCGGTCCTCGATTATCGGCGACAGCCTCCAGCGGCTCTTTCATTTTCTAGGCGACGAGGTTCTGAGCGACATCCACCTTGGCGACTGGGGAACGCAGATGGGCATGCTCATCGAGGCGGTCCGCCGCGAGCAGCCCGCTCTTTCCTACTTCGATCCCGGCTTCACCGGCCCCTATCCGGAAGAATCGCCGGTCTCTATTGACGATCTCCAGCGCCTTTACCCTGAAGCCTCCGCACGCTGTAAGGGGGATGAGGAAGAACTCGCCCTGGCCCAGCAGGCCACCGCCGAACTCCAGGGCGGCCGCCCCGGCTATCTGGCGCTCTGGAAGCATTTTGTCCATGTGTCTATACAGGAACTGAGGCGCGATTTCGACCGCCTCGGCGTGGAATTCACCCATTGGTTCGGGGAAAGCTACTACCACGATTCCCTTGGGCCGATGGTCGCGGATCTTCGCGAAAAAGGCATCGCCGTCGAGGACCAGGGCGCCTTGATCATTCCGGTCGCCCGAGAGGATGACAAAAAAGAGATTCCGCCGCTGATGCTGGTCAAGCGCGACGGCGGCTATCTCTATGCGACGACAGATCTGGCCACGATCAAGCAGCGCACCGAAGAATTTCACGCCGATGCGTGTCTATACATCGTGGACAAGCGCCAGGGACTGCATTTCGAGCAGGTCTTCCGCGCGGCGCGCAAGAGCGGTATTGCCGGATCTGAGGCCAGCCTGGAGCACCTCGCCTTCGGCACCATGAATGGTCCCGATGGCAAGCCGTTCAAAACGCGCGCCGGAGGGGTCATGCGCCTTTCCGACCTGATGGAGCTGATGACCAGCGAGGCCATGAAACGCATGGTCGAGAATGGAATCGCGGAAGAGTATGACGACGATACCCGCCAGGAAATCGCCCGGCGTGTCGGCCTCGCTTCCCTGAAATATGCGGACCTGCAGAACCAGCGCACCAGCGATTACATCTTCGACCCGGAGAAGTTCACACGCTTCGAAGGCCGAACCGGCGCCTATCTCTGCTATGCGGCGGTGCGTATCAAATCCATCCTTCGCAACGCAGAAGGGAAGGAGCTTGCGCCCGGTGCCATCCTCCCGGCACGGGAAAATGCCGAGCGCGCGCTCCAGATCCAAATGCTCGCCCTCCCCGACGCGCTGGCTCTCGCCGCTGAAACCCGCATGCCCCACCACCTTTGCATCTATGCCTTCGACCTGGCGCAGGTCTTCAACCAGTTCTACAAGCAGTGCCACATCCTTTCCGAATCCGATCCCGAGCGCCAGGCCGCCTGGCTTGGCCTGGTCAGTCATACGCTTCGCACCATGGAGCTTGTGCTCGGACTGCTGGGAATCGAACCTCCCGAGCGCATGTAGGCCCCGCGGCGGGGGGAATTCCCCCTCGACGCAGCACGCCCGGTGCGGTTAAGCCTCAACGTCCCGATGAGTTCGGTGAAATCCCTCTGAGATCGAAAGAGCCTGATGACAGATCAACCCCGCCATATCTTTATCGGTGTTGCCTGGCCCTACGCCAACGGCGAACAACACATCGGCCATATCGCCGGGGCTTATTTGCCTCCCGATATCTTCGCCCGCTATCATCGCATGAAAGGCAATCGCGTCCTGATGGTGAGCGGTTCGGATACCCATGGCACGCCGATCACCGTTCGGGCTGATGAAGAGGGCGTGACTCCCGGTGAGATCGTCGAACGGTTTCATCCCCGCTTTATCGACAGCTATCTGGCCCTGGGCCTCACCTTTGATCTCTTCACCCACACCGACACCCAGACTCACTGGCAGACCACCCACGAGCTTTTCCTCAGCCATCTCGAAAAGGGGTATATCTACAAGGACAAGCAGCAGCAAATATACGACGCGAAAGCGGGCCGCTTTCTGCCCGACCGCTATGTGGAGGGCGAATGCCCCAACTGCGGCTATGACGGAGCCCGCGGCGACCAGTGCGACAGCTGCGGAGCGACCTACGACGCCATCGATCTCAAGAATCCGCGCTCGAAAATCACCGGCTCCACCGAGCTGGAAGCACGCGAAACCGAGCACTTCTTTCTCGACCTCGGTAAACTTAACGAACCGCTCCTCGAATGGATCGGCGAGGGAAAAGAACACTGGCGGGCCCATGTGCTGAACGCGACAAAAGCCCAATTGGAGGAACGCAAACTCCGCGGCCGGCCTATTACGCGCGATATTTCCTGGGGCGTCACGATCCCCGTGGAAGGCTTCGAGAAAAAGCGCATCTATGTTTGGTATGACGCGGTCATCGGTTACTTCTCAGCCTCCAAGGAATGGGCCCACGTTCAGGGAACCCCCGAAGCCTGGCGCGACTGGTGGGACTCTTCCGCCCATACAGAAGCGTATAGCTATTACTTCATCGGTAAAGACAACATCCCCTTCCATACGATTATCTGGCCGGCGATGCTCTGTGCCTATGGCGGCGTGAAGCTCCCCCATGACGTCCCTGCAAACGAATATCTCAACATGAAGGGCCGCAAGTTCAGCAAATCCCGAGGCAATATGATCGGGATCAACGATGTCCTTGAGCGCTATCAGCCTGATGCCTGGCGTTACGCGCTGACGGCGACGGCGCCGGAAACGGCCGATGTTGATTTCACATGGGATGACTTTGTTGATCGTGTGAATAACGAATTGCTCGCCTCCTGGGGCAACCTCGTCAATCGCATCGCCAGCTTTTGCTGGAAGCGCTTTGATCAGAAAGTGCCCGCGCCGGGCGAGTATTCCGAGGCGGACAAAGCGCTGCTTGATGAAGTGCGCGCCGGCTTTGAAAACGTTGGCCGGCTCTACGAAGGCGTGAAACTGAAGGCCGCTTCCCAGGAAGTCCGCCGCCTTTCGGACCTCGCAAATCAGTATATCACGCGCGAGGAGCCCTTCCGCGTCATCAAGACGGATCCCGAACGCGCGGGAACGATCGTCTATACGGCGCTCCAGGCCATCGCCTGGCTCAATATCCTCTGGGAGCCAATCCTGCCATGGACTTCCCAAAGAGTCTTCGAAATCCTGGGTTACGATGGCCAGCTTTACGGCCGCCAGTTTGTCGAGACGGTGGAGGATGAACGGGGGGAGCACCTGGCCTTGCGCTACGACCACGACGGCTCGGTCGGTCGTTGGGAGCCGATTGAAATTGCTCCAGGCCAGCCTCTCCGCCAGCCCCAGCCGCTCATCACCAAGCTGGACAAGGACGAGGTGCTGAAGCGCGAACTCGGCGAGAACGCCGCCCAGTAACTACTCCCGCCTATCGTCCCCGGCGAGCCTCTCGATCCCGGGCGTCGTCCGGCCCTGAACGTTGAAAATCTGGATATACAGGCGAGCCCATTTGCGCGCCTCCTCCAGCTCTCCTGCGCGTTCTTTCGTTAATGCGGCGAGGCGCAGGGCGGCCTGGGCGTCGTCTTCCTGATAATCCGTCCATCCCGGATTCTCCGGGCCGTTAGGAGGACGCTGTTCCAGCACAAGCTCCGCCGCTCTGGTCAAGGCCCGGCTTGCAGCACTCATGAGCTCCCGCGATTCCGCGGCGCTTCCTTCTGCCTCTCCCCATTCGATACTTCGCGCCTGATCCAGCAGAATCTGCCCTTTCATTGTATAGAGCTGGAAAGCACGCGGATTGTTCCCGATCCCTTCTTCAATAAACTCCACCGCTTGCTCGGGATTCTTACTTTTGAGCCACCAGGAACCAAGGGCATAGGCGCGTATATTGTACGGATCGCTGAGCGTCATCAGCCGATACCATGGCAAAAGTTCTGTCCCATCTGTGTGGAAGTGGGGGAGACTGGGATCGCGCCACGGCTTGACCTCCCGGTGCCAGTTTCCGATAATCCCCCTTGGATCATTTTGTGCCGTTGGAATCATCAGCATATCCGCCTGGTGATCGGAATCCCAGCCGTGTCCCTCATTCTGCTCATGCTCGTGCTCTTCGCTGTGGGACAGTTCTTCTTCCAGACCCTCCGCAGTCCGGGTAACCGACATCAACTCGTCTTCCATGTGGGGACGATAAGCAACGCCACCATGGAGATAGCGTTCCGTCTTCAGAAACAGCATATCCGCCATCGTTGTGCGCACCTCGCCGAGGATCGCCCCGATGGCGCTGGTATTCCGCTGGGCTCGCGCCAGCGGATCCTGGGAACGCCCTCCTTCGTACTGGTTTGGACGGAGATTCAGCGACACCAGAGGGCTCGCCAAGAATACGACGAGCCCGGCAAAGGCCAGTCGGCGGACTGATTGATCGGAAAGCGGCATAGTTTGATACCTCCGTGATTAGAGCCTCTGGCGGCGAAATAGCAGGATGCCGGGCAAAAGACACCAGAGAGTGAGAAAGAGACCATAGGCAAACAGCACGGCGAACTCGCCTGCACCGAGGGGCGCGACGCCGTCTGTATAGCGCGTCGCCAGATTGAACTTGCTGAAATCCGGCACGTAGGCCGTGATCCAGCGGACGATGTCTTCGACCAGGCTTCCTGCTGCTTTGGCCCGTGACAGGCCGATGAATTTGCTTCCGAAGCCTGCCCAGAGCAGAAGAATGACAATGTTGATACCTCGCGGAACCAGAAGAGACAAAAGAAGCCCGAGCCCCGACAGCATGGTAATCGAGAGGAGTTGGAGCAGAAGAGTCTGGGTGAGCAGGACTTCGCTGTGATCCTCCATCTTCGGCACCGCGAGCCAGCCCATGAGAAAGAGGATGATATAGACGCCCATCCCGCTGACGCTACAGGCGAGCCACTTGCCCAGGTAAAGCGTCGCCCGGTCCACGGGCTTCGCCAGAAGTGGATAGAGCGTTCGCTTTTCGATTTCATCGGGAATTTGCCGCGCCGAAAGAATCACCGTCAAAACCAGCGCGGCATAGTAGGCCACAGACATGCCCAGGTTGAGGAGAAACGTCGCCGTGGCGGCCTCCTCGATGCCAACAACGGAGACGGACATCACGCCGACCAGGAAAAGTCCCATCAGGATAAACAGGACGTAGAATTCCTGGCGCCGAATGAGCTGGAGCATCACCGAACGGCCAATCAGGAAAAGGGCGCGGCTGGCTCTTGTTTCACGCAGCTTGCTCATATCGCCCTCCGCCGGAAGCAGATCATAGCGAAGCCGAAATAGATGCCAGAGAAGACCAGTGCGTAGGCGGTAAGCTGGCCCATGATTCCCAAACTGACGGGATCGTAGATCTCCGCATGCGTCGCCTTCTCGCTCAAATCAAAGAGCGTCAGTTGCGGAATGATATAAAGCAAGACGATGAGCACTCTTTTGACCAGAGGGTCGACAACGTCGAAAAGGAAGGTGAACATGGACATCATGGTGGACGCCAGCGAATAGAGCACAATCCCGATGGTGATCGCCGCGTCCAGGTTGAGAAGCATGGAAAGCCAGAAACTGAGCGTCGCCAGAACCAGCATCATCAAAAGCTGGAGATAGACGTATTGGAGAAAAAGCACCCAGGGGAAATTCGCGAGAGAACCATGGAGATAAAGATTGCCGAGCAGGAAGACGCTCATGAAAAGGGTAAAGGTAAAAATGGCGGCGCACATCACTCCCGCCAGTTTCCCGAGCAGGAACGTCGCCCTGCTGACCGGCTTCGCCAGCATCGGGTAAATCGTGCGTGTTTCGAATTCGCGGGGAAGCTGGCGCGCGGCGAGCACAACCACCGTGAGTGCGGCCGCGATGCTCATGATCTTCAGCGCCACTTCCCGGTAAAAGCGAGTCAAGCCCTCCACGTCGAAAAAGTCGATGGTCATCACCGCCCCGATGAACAGCGTCGAAAGCAGGACAATCACATAGATTTCTTTTCGCCGAACCGCCTCAATGAGCACGCTTCGCGCTATCAGCCAGACCGCTCGCATATTTGTCTCCGCAGGCATTCCTTTGGAAAGAATCCATTTTCTCCAACGGCAACAAATTCTCACCAAATCATTCCTCCGCGTGAATCCTTTTTTCGTTTTTTGCGCTTCAAAAACTCAAAAGGAAGCCCGCCGGAGAAAACCGGCGGGCACCGTGGGGTCCACTCAAAAGTGGAAACTTCCGAAAAAGCGGGTCACCCTTCTTTCTCCGAAGGATAGCGCACCGTCAGGTAATCGACGAGACAGCGCGATTGCTTGTCCTCAGGATCGAAGCACACGCCCATGGAACAGGTCGGAATTTCCGAATCCTTCTCGTCGTAGTGCATCCAGACAACCTGGCCCCGGAGCAGAACGCGCTGATCATTGCCAGGCACATTCGCCTCAACCCGCACATACCGCTTGGTCCGCATCATCTTTGCATAAAGGTCACGGGTGATTTCCCCGGTGGACAGCCGCGCTCCCTTTCGGCTGATATCGCGAATTGTTGCCGGAATTCGTTTGGGACTGAACGTGTCTTCGGGGAAAAGGACGCCGATAGTAACGGAAAACTCCACGGGCACCCGCGCGTCCGCTGGAACATAGCCGCGTTCGCGCAAGAGCGCCCGATGCCGCGCTTCCAGGCTGACCTCTATTCGCGTCCGGATAAAAAACCCGAATTCCGTCCCGCCAATGTGGACCCGGTCGCCATCGCGAAGCATGCGCTGCCCTTCGACATCCTCGCCGTTCACAAATACGCCGTTCATGCTGTTATTGTCCACCAAGGTCACGGTGGGTTTCTCTCCCCGTTTGAGGGGAGGATCCAAAATGAGGTTCGCATGGCGGCGGGAAACCCGAGCGTCGTCGATCGCGATTTCGCAGGAAGAATCCCGCCCGATTCGCGTCTCTCTCTTCTTAAGAATCGTGTAGCCTTCCGCGGTAATGTCGGAAAGGTTGAGAAGAACAGCAATCAGATCAATTGATTGCTCCTCAAAGCCTGGGGTGGGCGCTTCAAATGTGATCTCTTCCTCTGCAACCGTTTGATGATCCGTTTCCGGATCCTGCATGATGGATTTGGTCATGGCCTTTCAACTCCTGCTTGTTCTCTCTGAGATAAAGATTTTTTCCCCGATTTTTAAACGGAAATTCTTATTGTCTAGACGAGGGAAGCGAGTTTTGAACCACTTGCCGTGATCACTTCGGACTTTGGCTCTTATCCGCCATTGGCAAGCGTCCCCAGCTTTTGCTAACATTTTTTTCCGTTTTGTCGGAGCCGGGATTCTCTCAATTTGAAACAGGTCTCATCTCTAAAAGAGACGCACCAAGGCCATGATTCTGACTCCCCAGGAAATCACCCTTTTTCTCCTCGCTCTGGCTGTTCTCCTCGCAGTGGCCCGTTTTCTCGGAGAACTTGCCCGTCTCGTTGGACAGCCTTCCGTTCTTGGAGAAATCCTCGCCGGCGTTCTTCTCGGTCCAACTCTCTTGGGCCGCCTGGCTCCGGAAGCTCAAGCCGCCCTTTTCCCCTCCTCGGGGACCGTCGCCCTTGCTCTCGAAGCTTTCTTCGCCTTGGCCATTTCCCTCTTCTTGCTCGTCGCTGGCCTCGAGGTGGATTTGTCCTCTGCTGTCCGCCAGGGAAAAACGGCCCTTTCTATCACCTTTTTCGGGATGGCGGTTCCCTTCGGCCTCGGATTTCTCTTTGCCTGGTTCCTTCCCGGCCTTCTTACCAGGGAGATTGAAACCGGCGATATCGTCTTTACGCTTTTCTTCTCCACGGCCCTGGCGATTTCGGCCCTCCCCGTCATCGCCAAGATTCTGAAAGACCTCAATCTGATGCAGACCCACCTGGGTGTGCTGGTCGTGGCTTCTGCCACCATCAACGATCTCATCGGCTGGATGATTTTCGCCGTGGTCCTCGGCATGATGGGGGTCGGCAAAGCCACTTTCAGCCTGGGGATGATCATTTTCCTGACCCTGGTTTTCGTTTTGGTGGCCCTCACCCTGGGCCGCTGGTTGATCCATCGTATCCTGCCCTTCCTCCAGGCCCATACGTCCTGGCCCGGGGGCGTGCTCGGCTTCGCTCTGGTCGGCGCGCTGCTCTGTGCCGCGCTCACCGAGTGGATCGGAATCCATGCAATTTTCGGCGCCTTTATTTTCGGCGTTGCACTTGGCGATTCCCGCTATCTTCGCGAGCGGACCCGCCACACCCTTGACGAATTCATCTCCTTCATTTTCGCACCGCTTTTCTTTGCATCCATCGGGCTCAAAGTCGATTTCATCGCGGGGTTCGATCTGGTGGCCGTCGTGATTGTCCTGGTCATCGCCACGGTCGGCAAAGTGCTCGGCTGCGTCCTGGGAGGCTGGCTCAGCGGCCTGTCCAAGCGGGAATACTGGGCCCTCGGCTTTGCCAAGAACGCCCGCGGCGCGATGGAAATCATCCTCGGCCTGCTGGCGCTCCAGTATGGCCTGATCGACGATTCGCTCTTTGTCGCCCTTGTCATCATGGCCCTGGTCACATCCATGTTCAGCGGCACGCTCATGCAGCGCATTCTCCGGCGCCGCCGCCCCGTCCACTTTGCCGATTTCCTGAGTTCCAAACATTTTGTCCGTCCCCTGCGCGCGGAAGAGAGGCAGCATGCCATCGCCGAACTGGCGGAAACTTTGTCAAAGTCCTCCGGCGTTCCTGCCGAAAAGATCATCCAGGAGGTCTGGAATCGGGAACTCTCCATGCCCACCGGCCTTCCAAACCGCGTGGCGATCCCCCATGCCCGGATCGATGGCCTCTCGAAGCCCCTGATCGCTGTGGGGCTCTCTCCGGAAGGAGTCGATTTTGATGCTCCAGACGGACTCCGCGCCCGGGTGATTTTCCTGATTCTGACTCCACCGGATCAGCCGGAAAGCCAACTCGAGATCCTTTCCGGAATAGCGAAAATCGCCCGCGACGAACGCGCCGTCGAGGATATGATGAAGGCCGAAAGTCCCACCGAGATGCTGGCCCTCACAAAATCGGCCCACTAAGGTGCATTTTGTTGTGGCATAAGGGGTATCCCGGACAGACCCTTTCCTGTTCCATCCTGCTTTCCTTGACAGTCCGCCCCCCGGAAGCGTCTTCTGACGCCAAAGAAAGATTTATGATTTCCTGAATGTCCGGGGGGATGTTTATGCCGACACGCAAGGAACTGACTCCAGAAGAAGAACACCGCTGTCTCGAATTCTTGAAGGTCCTCGGAGTTGACCAGCCTCATCACCGCGTGTTGAGTGACCGGGGGTTCTTTGGGATTTTTCTGTGTGGACTTCATCCCGAAGACATTGGAGAAGAGCACCCGGACATAAAAGAGTTCCGGGAAACGGTGCGCCTCCTTTCCATCGCGGGCGTCGAGCGGCTGAGAATTCTGCTGGAGCAGCAGAATCGAAAGGCAAGGCCCCCCGGCCCGCCTTCCTCCCAGACAAACCCGACTCCTTCTCCCAATCTCCCCGCCTCGGATTCAAAGTCCCGCCCCAAGCCCCAATTCTCTCGAGATATCCATGTCGTCCGGCCCTCGGAAGAAGCCCGCGAACGTCTCAATAGCCTGGAAAAGGCGGATACCCTCCAGGATGCTCTTCAACTTTCACGCAAATACGCATCCGAAAGCCATTTCCACGACGCCTATCATATTCTCTTCGAATTCCTTCTCAACCATCCTATCGATCAGGACATCCTGGAGGCAGCCGCGAATATTGTTCTCCTCGCGAGTGAATCAGACCGGGAGAAGGGAAAGCCTCCCTTCAACATGCTCTACGAGTGCGAGGAAATCGCCGCCGTCCTGGCGAAACGCATCCCTGATATCTGCCATCTCAGCGAATCGGGCGACATACGCACCGCGCGGCTTTACCGGCACGTGAAGACTGTCTATCATCTCTGGACCACTCATTGTATGGCGCTTCTCGATTACAAGTATCGCATCAACAATCACGAATATATGCGCCGCAACTGGATCGAGCCCCGCGATTTCGGCTTCCTTGTGGACGTTATGAAGTTGGGGGTCCGGTCGCGCCTGCCGTTGGACCTGTTACGCTATATCCTCGAAGATTTGCGCAAGTGCATCGCAATCGGCCAGCAAGTCGTCGCACACGACGCGAAGAAAGCGAAATTCGAGGGAGACGTTCTCCGCTTCATTGCTTCGCCAACAAAGGATGTCATCCCCGATTTGTGCTACGAAATCTTTGTGCTCATCGTGGACGCTTATCGGCGCCAGGGAGATACCGCCGCCGCAATGACATTTTGCAAGCAGGCGCTGCTCATTAATAAACATGATCGGGAGATGCAGAAGATCTGGGACGAACTGCGAAGCCACGCCAAAGTTGGCGCCCCAAAGCAGATGCCGACGCATTAAAAGAGAGCTTTCGCTTGTTAAAAAGGCGGCCGGATTAATCGGTCTTCCCGGCCCTCTTCGCTTTCCATGGAAAGCACGGCATAGGGCGCCTCTCGATCAACGGCGTTCAGGCGAATGGTTCGGGTCACGCCACGATGGGCCGCGGTGCGCTCTTCCCCAGGACGCAGCCGAAAGACTTCCATCGTGTCCAGGTTCCGAAAGACGGCTTGCTTTTCCTCCACCTCCACAAACTCCCACGCCTTTGTCATGTCGTGGATCGTAGGATTCGTTATCTGCTGCCCGCTGTCCAGAAGATCGGTGACCGCCGATCCCTGCTCTCCTCGCGGCTCGGGAGGCTGCACCGGACCTTCCACGACGGTTTTCGTCGCGACACAGCCAGCAAAAGCCAGGGCCGCACAAGTGAAACAGGAATAAGCGGCGAGTCGCAGGGGCATCACTCGAACATCCGGAAGGTTCGCTTCTGAACAACGCCCTTCTCATTAATCATGATCGTCGCCGACCAATTCTTTCGATCGATCGAGTCCAGGTAAACGGGCACGGTCTTCCCCTTCCACGTTTCCTGCTGCCGCTCGCCCACTTTGATCGTGAATTCTTCCTGCGATTTAATGTGCTGGAAGCTGGCCATGGATTTGAAAACAAAGCTGAGCTTCCAATACTGGGTGACTTCTTCGATATCGGGCGGGGGTTGGGGAGTGGGTGTCGGCGCCGGGGTCGGGGTTGGAATCGGAATCAACGAATCGAAGATATTCTTTTCATCCAGCACCTCCAGTTCCGCCTGGGCCAGTTCTCCGCGTTCTTCACTCCGCGTGATGAGCTGATCCACGCGCTTCTGCGCCTGCTTCACCGGTGGCTCTCCGGGCAGAATGCGCTCCTGCGTGATGATATAGACCGAAAGGCCGATAATCGCCAGGAACAAGACGATATTGATGATACTGATACGGGTGATACTCATGAAGAAACGTCCTTTTTAGTTCCGCCGGCGCGAGAGATTGCTTCTTGAATTGCGGTCGGGATTGGCTTCGATGATCCGGGCAACGGTCACCCGGGCCACAAGGATGTCGCGATCACGCGTCCCCGTCAGATCGACGTCGCGAAAGATCAACCCATTGTCGTTGAAGGTTTTGAGCAATTCGATCGTATCTTGATACGTGCCTTCCGTTTTCACGGCCACATTAATCAGCCGATATTCCTCCACCCCTTCGATCTCTTCCGTGTCTGCCTGGAGGGGCGGGAAATCGAATCCCAGGTCGCGGCAAATTTGGGCCACTTGCTGGGGAAACGCCAGCTCCGGGCGCAGCTGCCCATCCTCACTTGCGGGGAATTCTCCAATGCGGCGGAACTCCCGTTCGATCCGATACATATTCTCGAGCGCTTTGAGATTGTTCTCAAAGCGCTTTTCCAGCGCCGCCACTTCGGAGCCGCCGGCACCGAAGGAACTGATGGCTCCTTCCAGTCCCGAATACCAGGCCACGGCGAACAAAACGCCCACGGCGGTTAGAACAGCCAGAAGTTTCTCTCGCGGATTCATGTTCTGCATTAATCATCCTCCCTTTCTCGCGATTCCGCCAGGTCGTTCAGAACGCAATCGATGGAAAAGGAATAAACCGTCCCCCGGCCTTGGCTCAGGTCCACCGGCTTCGATTGTGGAAGGCCGACTTCGGAAAACACCGCCTTATCGTCGATCGCCATTTGCTCCAGGTAATCCGCGAAGCTCTGCATGTCCTCGAAGTTCACAGCGGTTCCGCCCACGGTGACGTCGTTTCGCACCGTGTATTTGAATTCTTCCAGCGTCAGAACGCCGCCTTCCTTTGTGTTTCCCATACCAGGAAACGCGGCGATCTGATCGAGAATCTCGAGCATACCAGCTCGGTTGCTGGTGATCTGGCGAATGATATCGAGCTGCTCTTCCTTCTTCTCCAGGTTCTCCACCACCGGGCGCATCTCCGAGATGAATTCCTTGTATCGCTTCGTCAGTTGCTCGCTGTGCTGAGCCTGCGTGTCATAGGCGAGGTAAAGAAGAATCAGCGTGATAATCACCATGGTGCCGGAGATCATGAGCAGAACTTTCCGTTCAGAAGCCTGCTGCTGCTCGATCACCGAGGAAGGGAGCAGGTTGATCCCTTCATCGCGATGCCGCGTGCCATGCTCGATATCGATCAGCCGATGCACCGTTCCCAGGGGAGTCACCACGCCGGGCAAGTGTTGCTTGTCAATCGTGCCGTTTTCGTTCCGGGCGATTTTTTCGGCGGGATTGAAGATTCGGACTTCGATACCAAGGCTCTCCTCCAGCGTGGAAGTGAGGCTGTGCAGCGTAATGCCCTCGCCGGAAATGTAGAGACGCGAGGATGTCGATATGCCGAATTCCCGCGCGGCGTAGTCGTAGGTCTGCGACGTGAACCGGGTGATCTTGCCGATCCAGGCGCGAACAGAAGAAATCGTCACATCCTGCTCGTTCACGTCTTCCCCGCTCGATTTGGCTTTTTCGATCGAGCGATTCAGCTGATCCAGGCCGAGCGAAGTTGAACGCGCCGCGACCAGCAAGCCATCTTTCAAAAGCGTGATATCCGCCTGCGACCGGCCGATATTCAACATGACCGCGGATGGCTGTTCCAGCGCCTCCGGTTCGTAGATATACAGTGCACGGAAAAGCGCCATGGAGGAGACTTCCGCGAAAATGGGTTCTAGCTTGGCCTCGCGCAGGATCGCCAGTGCCCGTTCCATGACCGGGGAATCCACCGCGGTAACCAGAACCTGGCTGCCCTCAACCCCATCGCTTGTCATCACAGCGTTGCTGATGATGTGCCGCTCGATATTAAAGGGGATGTATTTCTCCGCTTCGAACTGAGCCATCTCGTCCAGCTCGTTCTGGTCCGTCGAGGGAAGCTGCGCGGCGCGGAGAATTGCGTTCTGCTTGGGAATAATCAGGCCAACGGGGCCCGGCTGGATTTTGTTATTCTTCAGCGCTTCCCGCAGGCGAATGCCCGCCTGGAGCACCGCTTCCTCATCCATCCCAAGATCCGCCAGGCTCACGGAGAAGGCATGGTCGATCTCCATCTCCTTCTTCCGCGATCGCGAAACCTGGAAGACTTTTATTTCATTTTCATTCAGCTCGATGGCTGTGTATTTCGGCATCTTCGATCCGTTTCTTATCTTTCTTCTTACTCTTGATAGGCCTGAACGATGCGCACGAAGGGGTATTGCACGCGGAGTTCGTTGTCGTCGTTCCGGCGGCGCTCATAACGCCCGGAATTCTGGTCACGGCGCTCGCGCGCCCGGTCGATAAATTCAAAGTCTTCGTTGCGCTGGAACACCGTCAGGTAGCGCACGGAGATCACTTCCATCCGCGCCGTTACCTCGCCAACAACTCCCTCGGAAATAATGCGGAAGGCATTTGATTCCACCCCGAGCGGATAGGCCGCTCCGCCCGCGGAAAGGACGCTTTGGATATCGGGGTTCGCCAGCATCTGGGAACGATCCTGAAACGCATCGCTGTTGTCTATATCGCGATCCTTCCCGCCTCGCCGTTCGCGGATCACGGTTTCAGCAAAACGCCGCCCCTCCTTGATCCCGGTGACATCGGCAAAAACAGCGAGGACATGCGCGGGGGCTGTGTTCACATTCAGCGTCCCTGAACCATGGATCGTGAAATAGTCCCGAAGGCCCAGCGGCGGCCCGTCATCGAGCCGGCTTCGGCGGCGGTTCTCGATTTCAAAACGGTCGCCCTGGCGCCGCTCTCCAAGACGTTTTCGGTAATACTCCGCCTCGGGAGATTCCGGGCCGAAATAAAGCTCCGGGGTCACGCCGTAAACTTCGAGCAATTCATCCACGGTCAGGAAATCCTCGTTGCGAAAAACAATCGGCTCCACATCGGCCGGATCCGTTTCGCCGCCTTCGTCTTCGCCGCGAAGGATGGCATACGCGATTCCCTCTTCGGTATGTGGGGCGTTTGGCTGCATGGGCCGATAATCGTTGTCTTTCCAGTCGAGAATCGCCGAGGCGACTAACTCCGCGTCCTCCTCGTTATATCCAATCGTTTCGATAATCTGTGCCAGCATGGGGAGCGACGAAGCGGACATCCGGTTGATGTTGAACAGGCCCTCTTCGTCGAAGATACGGACATTGAAATAGCCGTCTTCGTCGTCGCCCAGGATCATCTCTTCCTTGCCTTCCTCCGGACGCGCCCACACATCGCCCTCTCCGTCGAAATCCTTCTGCTCCTCCGCGCTGTCGAACAGCATATCGTTTCGCAAGTCGATGATGCCCCGGGCAATGCCGGCGCGTGCCAGAGCCTCCGCTTTCAGGTATTTCTTGCGAGTCGACGTAATAGTCGTCTCCGTCGTCACCTGGAACAGAAGCGAATAGGCCATGAGTGACAGCACCACCAGGATCCAGAGAACCAGGACCAGCACGACGGCGCGGTCTCGCCGGGATGTGGGGATCGTCCGCTTCATTTAAAACTCGTCCAAGGCACCGGGCCAGATCATCTGATACTTCCGGTCGCGCAGGAATCGTTCATTCTCGCGCTCGTCTTCGTTGAGCAGGCCCCTGGGCGCATAGGTTTCTTCCGCTGCAAGGATCCGGATGATACGCTGAAAGGTCTGCTTGCGGCTGGGGTTCTCTGGATCGGAGAGCACCAGCTCGACCCGGACCGCCGCCGGCAGCCGGTCGAGCGGCTCTTGATATTGATCATTCACAAATTCATTCCATCCCGGTTCGCCTGGCTCGATGGGCCGGCCGCCGGCCCCCCTTCTCGAGCGTGGATCGTTTTCTCCCCAGTCGTCCTGGCCGCGCCCCCAATTGTCGTCGTCATCTCCGTAGTCCCCGAGGAGATACTGGGGGTTGCGGATCAGCCGCTGGGATGACGTCCAGCTCTTTGTTTCATACCACTGGTTGTCGAACCAGAATGCATAGCGCAGAGTGAAAGAATCCACTCCTTCGGCCAGCCGGGAAAAGCTTGGTGGTTCGGGGAATTCTTCGATCTCGCCAAACTGGTTGCGCTCTTTCGCGTCAATGTTCGACGCGCTGCGCATCAGGAGCCCCTCGTCGACGAAATACTTGATGCGCGAGAGGCCGAACGGGCGGTAAGCCTCGCCAAGGCTCAGCGGGTCGTGGGCGGCGAAAGTCATCGAATGCGCCTTGCCCTGCATTTGCACGTCGATCAGGCGTCCTTTTTCATAGGGATTCCCGATGCGCGCACTGTCTTCTGAATCCGGGTCGTTGGGATTGCCGTAGTTCGAATAGAAACTTTCCCAATCATTATTCTGTTCAGCCTGAAGACGGGACTGTTCCATCTGAGAGATCTGCCTCTCAAGGGTCACATTATAGGCCGTCTCGTCTCGGAAGAAGATATTCGTCAGGTCTCCCTCGATTGTATCCATGGCAAAGCGCGCGCGCTGCACGATCTTTGTCTCCCGCTCGCCCACACGCTGGCTCTTGACCGCCGCGCGGAAAACAGCGAAGACCGTCAACGTCACCAGCGAGAAGACTGTGAGGGCCACAAGCACTTCCAGAACGGTGAACCCCCGCTTGGCCGATCGGTTTTCTTGATACTCCATCACTGCTGGTTCCTTTTTCCTTCCTCGTCCCTCAGAACAACTGGTTCGACTGCAAAGCGTCGATGCTGAAGAGATCCGGCTCGAGAATGATTGTATGGATGTCGACATACATTCTTCCATCAGAGCTGATCCGGTTCCGGTTTCCTTCCGGATCGTAGTAAACTCTCAACTCGGCGACATAGAGTTGCTCGAGATCCTGCGCCATGCGCCCGGAAGGCCTTTCTTCATAATCGGGCTCTTCCGCCTCCACATCCAACTCCCACTTCCAACCTTCAAATTCTTCTCCAAAACGCGTGTCTTCAGTGAATTCACCCTCGTAATCTCCCTCCGCTGGCGGCTCCAAAACGAAATCGTCCATCAGTGTTTCCGCCAGCAGGATCGCTTTCTCGTTCATTTTGATCTTCTTCAGCGTATCCAGGGACAGAATGAAGCCCTTGAGGAGGGCCACCATGGCCACCCCAACGATGACGATCGCGACCATGACCTCTAACAGGATAAAGCAGCGCCGCCGGTGGTTGCTTTTGCCGATCAGTTGCCCCATCGTGCCGCCTCCGAGTAATACGCTCCAGCGCCTTCTTCCTTAACACGATACTGGGTTTGAGCGCGTTCCAGAATCCGCTCCGCCGCGTCCTTGTAATAATCGACTCGCTCTTCCTCGGTCATCCCCGCGCTGCGGTAAAAGCCTTCCCCTGGCCGGCTGCCGCTGGATGCCGTCAGGGTATCGTCGCGGATTCCATAGTCGGCCGGGTTTAAGCCATGTTCCTTCAGCTTCTGGGCAAAACTCTTCGGTTCGCCGAGATAGACAGTCGGCATCGAGTTGAGCGTTTCGATATCCACGGTCATCGAGCGATCGCGATCATTCTTCAGCTGGACGGCCATGCCCGTTGATGTGCCGTTGGGGCGGAAAGTGATCGAATGCATCTCATCAAGATCCTGTTCCTCGTAATCGACCTCGATCCGTTCGAAGTCCACACGCGTGTGGAGCTTGTGGATGCGTTCTTCTCCGGTGGTCGCCTCGATGTCCTCCAGGTCAAAGTCGCGGCGATCTTCATCTTCTTCCGGCGGGGTTGCGTAGATACGCCATTCAGACCGTTCCGGGTAGACAATCAAATAGGTGTCATGCCCCTGGACAATGGCGCGCTGGCGGGCAAGCATGGCCGCCTGGGTGATCTCTCGAGCGGAGGCGCGAAGCGCCGCCTTCGACCGCGGCCCCGACAAGTTCGGAAGGACAAGGGCCATCATGATGCCGAGAATAACCAGCGCCACCATGATCTCGAGAAAGGTTACACCCCGCCTGTGCCGCGTGCGCATCACATGCCTCCTGTCGGGTCCAGGCTGAAGATTGGCAGAAGCATCGCGATCACGATGAAGCCCACCACAACGCCCATAGCCACGATGATGATTGGCTCGATCAGCGAAGTCAGCGCGCGCACCGCGCGGTCCACCTCGCCCTCAAAACTTTCGCTCACGCGGATCAGCACATCGGGCAGGCGGCCGGTCTCCTCGCCAATGGCAATCATGTTCACGGCTGTTGGCGGGAAGACCTGGCTCCCCTCCAGTGGCCTTGCCACGCTTGAGCCCTGCGTGATTTCTTCGACCACCTTATCCACCTCGTCCTTCATCACCATGTTGTCGACAACTTCGCGGACGATATCCAGAGCGGCAAGAATCGAAACGCCGTTTTGCAGCAGGGACCCCAGGGTCCGGGAAAAACGGGCCACCTCGCGCTTGCGCACCAACGACCCAATAAGTGGAAGCCGCAGCTGCGTTTTGTGCCACAGCAGCTTGCCTTCCTGCGTGCGGGTGAACTGGACGAACATGAACACGGCCAGCGCCATGCCGATCAGGATGATATACCAGTAATTCTGAAAGGCCTCGCTGATCGTGATCAGCGTGAGCGTAATCGCTGGAAGAGTCTGCTGCAACTGCTCGAACGTGGCCGTGATTTTTGGAACCACATAGGAAAACATCACGAACAGAGCGCCGCCGCCCGCCAGAATCATAACCGTCGGATAGGCCATGGCGGACTTGATCTTGCCGCGGAGCTGCTCTTCCTCTTCCGACATGTCCGCCAGGCGGTTCAGCACATCGTCGAGCATGCCGCCGGCCTCGCCTGCCTTGACCATGGCGACGTAAAGCTTGGAAAAAACCTTCGGATGCTTTTTCAAGGAGTCGGCAAACGTCTCGCCCCCCTGCACGTCTTCCAGGATTTCCGTAATGACCTGTTTCAGTTTCTCGTTCGTCGTCTGCTTTTTCAAAATGCCCAGGGCTTTCACCAGCGGGATGCCCGCGCCGATCAGGTCCGCCACCTGCCGGTTAAACCCGGCCACATCCCCGGCCTTGATTTTTCGTGATCGGAACGAGGAGGCGAACGACTCGGGCGCTTCCTTCGGCCTTGCAGATTCCTTCGTGACCGCTTTTTTCACCGCCGTCTTTGTAGTGCGCTGCGCGGTGGCTTTTGCCGGTCCCTTGCCTCCCTGTTTGATGGTGATAGGAAAATAGCCCATCTGCTGAAGACGGGTCACCACAGCCGAGCGCCCGTCCGCATCGATCGTTCCCTCGACCCGGGCACCCTTCTTATCTTTTGCTTGATAGACAAACGTTGGCATTGGACGCTTAGCTGTTCCGCTCCTTATTCTTCATTCACCGGGGGAGTGGCCTGGGATTCGGCCGTGCTGAACTCCACTTCCTGTTTTTCTTCCTTCTGAATCTCCTCGACCATTTGCATGTCGTATTCGTTGTTGAATTCGTCCTCCATGGTCACGCGCAGCACTTCGTCGCAGGTTGTGATGCCGCGGCGGATCTTGTCCCATCCATCAAAGCGGATGGGGCGCATGCCCTGGCGCATGGCTTCCGCCTTGATCTGGCTTGACGAAGTATTCTGAACGACCTGGCGACGGATGCCTTCATTGAGTTTCGCCATCTCGACAATCGCAGTTCGGCCGGCATAGCCCGTATAGCGGCAGGCTTCGCAACCCACTTGGCGTTTGAAATCGATCGTCGAGGGATCTTCTCGCGTCATGTTCACCTGGCGAATCAGGTCCGGATCCGGCCGATAGCTTTGCTTGCAGCGAGGGCACAGAACGCGAACCAGGCGCTGGGCCAGCACGCCTTCCACCGACGAGGCGATCAGGAACGGCTCCACGCCCATATCCGTCAAACGCGTAAAGGCGCCGGTGGCATCGTTAGTATGCAGCGTTGAAAACACCAGGTGGCCGGTCATGGCTGTGGCGATGGTGATCTTCGCCGTTTCCGGGTCACGGGTCTCGCCGACCATGATCACGTCGGGGTCGAGACGGAGCGTTGTGCGCAGAATCCGCGCAAAGGTCAGCCCGATTTGCGGGTTCACCTGAATCTGGGTTGTGCCGGGAATGCGATACTCAATGGGATCTTCAATCGTCAGGATCTTGCGATCCACCGAGTTGATTTCATTCAGCGCGGCATAGAGCGTCGTCGATTTCCCCGAACCCGTGGGACCCGTGACGAAGATAATCCCGTAAGGCTTGGTAATCATTTGCCGCATCAGGTCCATGTGCCCGCCGGCAAAGCCCAGCTTCTCCAGCGTGGTCATTTCCGAATCGCGCGAGAGGATACGAATGGCGATGGATTCGCCGTAGGGCGTGGGTACGGTGGCCACACGAAGGTCGAATTCCTTATCGCCTTTCTTGATCTTGATCTTGCCGTCCTGGGGCAGGCGCCGCTCGGCGATGTTCAGATCCGCCATGATTTTCAAGCGGCTGATAATTGCCGCCTGGAACCTTTTAATGGCGGGGGGAATCGGCGCTTCGTAGAGCATGCCGTCGATGCGATAGCGGATTCGCAGCTCCTTATCCATCGGCTCCACATGGATATCCGTTGCGCGGTCGCGCATCGCTTCCTGAACAAGCTGGTTTACGAATTTAACGATGGTGGCGTCGGCGGCCATCTCGTCGATATCGATGTCGTCGGCAAGGCTGAATTCCGCTTCCGCATTCCCACCGGAGGCCTCGTTCTCTTCACTCAGGCGCTGCATCACGGCGCCGCCGATGCCATAAAGCTTGTTGTAGGCCTTGTCGATTTCCGTGTGGGAAGCGACCACCATTTCCACTTCCACGCCAAGTTGGCGCCGCAGCTCATCCACCATGAACATGTCGTGGGGCTCCGCCGTGGCGACGGTGAGAACGTCATCCTCCAGGGCGATGGGAACGATATGAAAGTGCTCCGCAAGCTCCGCCACCACCAGGTGGAGGGCCTTGGGGTCCGGCGTCAGGTTCCCCAGCTTACGGTAAGGAAGATGAAGAACATGGGCCAGGGCCTCCAGAACTTCCTCCTCGTCAGCCACCCCCATCTTGACCAGAACATTTTCCAGCCGGTCGTGGGATTTGTGCGCATCGCGGACTGCCGCATCGAGCATGTCCGGATCGAGGTTGCCTTTTTCGACGAGATACTGGCCAAGTTGCGTGTCGGTTGACTGAATCATCTTCGCTTCCAAATCTGAAATTCTTGCGCTTACACCTGATCAGACTTCACAGGGGAGCCCTTGGATTGGGCTGCGATTCATTCTTTGGAAAACCGCATTTTTGCGGTCGACAAAGAGTAGAATTACGATCAGGCGGCGCTTTCCCCTGAGGGACGCGCCGGCAAGGATTGATAGAGCAACAGCAGCGCCAGAGCCAGCGCCAGGAGAAGAAACTTTCGCCTCCAGATGAGCGTGAAGAATCGCTCGAAGGGAGAAAGCGGCTGCGGATGCACATATTCTCCGCCAGCGGGCGCCAGATAGCGCCCCTCGCCGCCCCAGGTCCAATACATCTGAAAGAGCGGTGGCGTTTCCGGATTCCTCGGCAAAATCCGCACACGGATCTTGTGGTAACCGGGTGTCACCTCGATCTCACGGCGGTCGATATGCTGGCCCATCGGTTCCAATTGTTCGGCGATCAACCGCTCGTCGAAGTAGATCTGGTAAAGTGCATTCGCTTTGAAGGCCAGCCGCAGCGTGCCGCGCAGGGGATAATCGAGCCATCCTTCATAGATGCCGGGTTCTTCCACAAGCAGATGGCTCTTCTCGCCCCGGGGCAGTTCGTCAAGGCCACTGGCTTGCCACCCGCGGGGGCCGGCCAAATGGTGAATCCCGAAGAACCCCGCCAGGATGAGCAAACCGGCCAGGAACATCTTGTCGATCTGATCGAGCCTCTGTAAAAAACTCAGCTTCGGATCGGTCCCCAGAAACCCTCGGAAAGGCAGCATGAGAGGATAAAGGGAAACGACGACAAGGGCCAGCGAGGTCCCCAGCACGACCATTCGAAAGCTGAGCGGGAAATCGGGCTGGGCCGTCGGAAGAGGCACTCCATCGAACCACGTCTGCCAGAGGCTCATCTGGGGAAAAAAGAGCCATTGATTCTCGATTTGATGGAAGCCCCAAAGCTGGTTCCACCAGAGAAAGGCGGAATAGCGCACGTAGATGAACGAAAGGAGGGCGCTCCAGATCAACGCGAGAATCAGCGCGAGGCGCAGCCCTGGTGACACGGACTGGCGCTTGGCGAAAAGCTCCGTCACCGGTGGGATAAAGAAGGCCAGCGACGGCAGTAAAAAGCGTGGTCCCGTCGTCCAGCCGCCGTGCCATGTCCAGAACCGGCCATGGAAAACCAGGGAGAAAAGCGTCAGTCCACAAGCCAGCGCCAAAACGGCGCGCATCCGCCCGCCAAGGTGTTTCCAACCGGCCAGAACCACGGCCGCCGCGGGAAAGAAAATCAAGATCCCGCGCTCGGGAGCGGCAAGCAGCCCATACAGGCCGGTCAGCAGCGGCGTGGTGAAAGTTTGTCCTTCGTAACCGGTGGCAAAGAGCGATCCGCGAAGCGTCCAGTTCTGCAGCAGCGTCTCCGCGACTCCCGCGACAACTCCCGTCAGACCCGCCGCGATGACCGGTTTCCGCGCCCCCAGCCTCCATCCCCAGAAAAGCACAATGCCCAGGAAAGGGAGCATCGCGACCCGCGCCAGCATCGCCGCCAAGGCGGCGAGAAAGGCTCCCGTGATCAGCAACTTCTCCCGGCGCGCCCCGCCAGGCTCGACTCCGTGGAACAAAGCGGCGGCTAGCCCGGCAAGGCCCGCTGTTGAGAGAAACTCGCTGTAAAATCGCACCGACAGCGAGAAAAGTGGCGAGGCCAGAATAATGAGCGCCAGATATCCCCACCGCCTTTGTCCGCTCATGAGCGAACCCAGAAGCACGCCGATCAGTCCCAGCAGCGCCGTGTTGGCCAGCGGGATCAGGGTCGCCTCGACATCCTCCATGATGAACGTCGATGCGAGCAACTTCTCCAGCAGATAGAAAGGGGCGCCTGTGAGAGAAGTTCCAATGCCGTAATTGCTGTGCTGCTTGCCGTAGAGTTCGCGATCAAAGGTGAGGGACAGATCTTCGGCAATCGTCTGCGTGGTCAGCGCCATGAATTGCTCGTCCGAAACCTCGAGCGTACCACGGAAGAAGAACAGCGAGGCTCCAAAGAGAAAAAGGAAAAGGCCGAGAGCGCCGATCCAGGGCTTGATGAGAATTCGAGGCAATCCTCTTGAGCCTCCCGTTATTTTTTCAGGCGGGGATTGAGGATCGGATAAATCGCATCCACCAGAAGGTTCATGGAAATCAACAGCGCGGAGTAGAAAACCGTCAGGCCCATAATGATGGGCAAATCGCGATTATTGACTGAATCCACAAAGAATTTGCCCAGTCCGGGGATTGCAAAGACTTTCTCGACAACCAGCGATCCCGTGAGCAGGGCGGCGGTGATGGGGCCGAGATAAGTCACCACGGGGGTCAGCGCGTTCCTCAGCGCATGATGCGAAACCACTTTCCATCCGGCCACTCCCTTAGCCCGCGCCGTCCGGACGTAATCCTGGTTCAGCGCATCCAGCATCGAGGACCGTGTCAGGCGCAGAATGGCCGCAAAGGGAAAGGCGCCTAGCGCCACAGCGGGAATCCAAAGCCTCAGCCGAAAGACTTCATCCCAGATTCCATGGAGCCATCCGGGCGTTCGATACAGCATCTCGGGTGTCGTGGGCCGCCCCCAGTTCAGGGCAGACATGGGGCCGATGCTTGCCCCGAAGAACTCCCACTCGCGGCACAGAAGAAAAATCAGCAGGCTGGCGATAATAAAATTCGGAACGGAAACGCCAGTCAGCGCCAGCAAGGTTCCCGTATTGTCGGCGATGCGATTGTGATAGACGGCGCAAATCGTCCCGATTGGAACCCCAAAGACGATCGCCAGCATCAACGCTCTCGCACCAAGGCGCAGCGAAGCGGGGAGGTGGTCTCCCAGCATGTCGCGAAGAGTCTTGTTCCGTTGCGACCGGCTTTCCAGGGAATCGAGAACCAGCAGCTTGCTGAGATGGAGGTAATACTGCTCCATCACGGGCCGGTCGAGGTAATATTTTTTTTCAATTTGAGCACGGATTTCCGGCGGGGGATTCTTCTCGCCGAAGATCGCTTCTTCTCCCGCCATCTTCGTCAGTGTAAAGCAAATGGTCGCCACCAGCCACAAGGTGAGGGCACTCATGAAAAGCTTACGAAGAAAATAGGTCACTGCTGGGGCAAATCCTCGACGGGAAGAAGCTCGAGCCGGGCCGATTCCGCTTCTGGGTGAATCGTTTTGGCAAGGTATTGATGGCGGGCTCCCGCGGCTATGTCAATGCGCGTCCATTCCGTTTTTACGACTTCCGTGTTGCTTGAATCGTGAAACGATGCACGCGCTCCGAAGGAAAGCGGGTCCGTCTCCTGGAGGTTTTCCAGGACGACGCGCAGAGTGGTTGCATTGCCCGCGGCCTCAATCCGGTATTCCCTGATCGCCAGGCGCTCCCCAAGCTGCGCGAGGTCCATAGCGGGTCGCGCGGCCGAATGGTCTTTCTTCGAGGCAACCGGCGAATTGGCCCCATGGCGGCCGCAGCCGAACAGGGCCAGCGCGATCAAGAGAACTGCAAGCGTGCTTCTCATACCCTCGTCCATCAGGAGTCTTTCAGACGGCAAACCGTTGTTGGAAACTCGGGCGGGCGCAAGGCTAAGCATCCTTCCCGCCAGGTGGCCGTTGTGGGCAGGGCCCCGATGCCAGCGATGGCTTGACATTTCGCGGGTTCAAATGCAACACATTGCGCGCTCGGAGCAACGATTCATCTCCCAGACTTCACCGTATATGAGGTAACGCCATTGTCTTCCATAAAAACCCACGAAAATCTGCATCAGCTCATCGCGGCGCATATGCCGCCGGTGGATCCCGCCGCCCCGATTATTGATTTCGACAAATCCCGCGGCTCGCGCATTTTCGATAAGGGCAGAGGCAGGCACATCATCGATTTCGCCTGCCACTATTCATCGCTGCCCCTCGGATACAGCCATCCCGGGTTCAGGGAAGAGGCGTTCGAGAAAGAGTTGCTCAAAGTCTCGCGAATCAAAATTGCGAACCTCGATTACGTCAGCGACGAATGGTACGAGTTCTTTGAGGTTTTCCATCGCGTCCTTGGCGCCGAAGGATTCGAAAAGTTCTTCTTCATCGATGGCGGAGCCCTTGCTGTGGAGAATACTCTCAAAGCCGCTTTCGACTGGAAGGTGCGCCGGAACATGCGCCAGGGCAAAGGCGAGCGCGGATACCATGTGATCCACTTCCGCCAGGCCTTCCATGGCCGGTCGGGCTATACGCTGACGATGACCAACACCACCGATCCGAATAAAACCAAGTATTACGCCAAGTTTGATTGGCCCCGCGTCCTGAACCCCAAAATGCGGTTCCCCCTCGAAGGCAAGAACCTGGAGGACACGCTGGAAGACGAACGCGCCGCTCGGAATGAGATCGATCATCTGATTCGCGAGCGGAAGGACGATATCGCGGCCATCATCATCGAGCCGGTTCAGGGCGAAGGCGGCGACAACCACTTTCGTCCGGAGTTCCTCCGCTACCTGCGCGAAGTGGCCGATCAAAATGATATCCTTCTGATTTTCGACGAAGTCCAGACAGGCTGCGGCATGTGCGGAGAGGCGTGGGCCTGGCAGGCTCTCGGCGTCGAGCCCGATCTCTTCGCCTTTGCCAAGAAGGCCCAGGTCGGCGGTTTCATGGCAGGGCCGCGATTGCTCGAGGAAGAACACAATGTCTTCAATGTTCCTTCCCGCATCAGCTCCACCTGGGGCGCTTCCCTTCCCGACATGGTGCGGGCCAAGAAGATCCTCGAAATCGTCGAGCAGGAAAACCTCTTCGAAAACGCCCGGAAACAGGGCAAGAAGATGGTTGAAATGCTGAAAGGCATCGAGGAGCGCACCGAGGTGATCACCAATGTCCGCGGGCTTGGGCTCTTCGTTGCCTGCGACTTGCTGCATCCCGGTGTCCGCAGCAATGTGGTCGATAAATTGATGGAGAACGGCGTCATGGGGCTCGTCTGTGGCGAAACCAGCTTGCGTTTCCGCCCGCCACTGAACGTGGCCGACGACGAGATCGACGAGGCCATGGAAATCCTCGAACGGACCTTGAAAGCGGTCGACATCCCCAGAGAGCGGACTCTGTAATCCAGATCCAATCCCCAATGTGAGAAGAGAGGACAGGCTGATGGCAATGAACGAAAATCCGGGAGGCGCCCGGTATGGCAAAACCTTGGTCGGTGGCCACTTGATTGGTGGCAAGCTGGTCGGCGAGAAGTCGAAGGACCGCTTTAAGTCGCTCAACCCCTCCCATCTGGAGGATGTGATCGGAGATTTTCCCGTCGCCGGCCCGCGCGAGGTCAACCAGGCGTGTGCCGCCGCGCGGGAAGCCTTCTATCAATGGCGGTCGACGCCGGCGCCGGTGCGCGGCGAAGTGATTCATAAGCTTGGCCAGCTTTTGCGCGAACAGAAAGAAACGCTGTCGCACATTCTTTCCCGTGAAATGGGCAAACCGGTTTTCGAGTCCCGCGGCGAAGTTCAGGAAGCGATTGATACGGCAACCTTCTTCGCAAGCGAAGGCCGCCGTCTATACGGCCAGACGGTTCCGAGTGAACTGCGGATGAAAGAGTTAGAGACCTTCCGCCGGCCGATCGGTGTCTGCGCCATGATCACGGCCTGCAACTTCCCCGTTGCCGTGCCCTCCTGGAAACTGATTCCCGCCATCCTCTGCGGAAATGCGGCGATCTGGAAGCCCAGCGAAATGACCCCCGTCATTGGCTTTGCATTCGCCAGGTTGTTCGAAGCCGCCGGTCTTCCCCCCGGAGTTCTCAACGTCCTCCATGGCCCTGGCGATCCCACCGGCGAGGCCATCCTCAACGGAATCGACAAGGGCTTGATCGATAAGATCAGCTTTACCGGCAGCACGAAAGTCGGCCGCAAAGTTGGCGAGATCGCGGGGCGCAACCTCCAGGTCCCCAGCCTGGAGCTTGGCGGCAAGAACCCCATGATCGTCATGGAGGACGCCAATCTGAACGCCGCCGTGGAAGGCGCCTTCTTTTCCGGCTACGGCACTGGCGGCCAGCGCTGCACGTCACTTGGAAACCTCATTCTTCATAAGAAAATCGCGGATAAATTCGTGAAGAAATTCCTCTCTTTCGTGAAGGACAACCTGGTCATTGGAGACCCGAGCCTGAGCGAAGACATCAGCTATGGCCCGATGATCAACGAGAAGTTCATGACGAACTACCTGAACCATCACAAGATGGCGAAGAAATCGAAATCCGCGAAGGCCCTGCTCAAAGGCGAGCGCATCACATCGCGCAACAAGCCGAAGAATTTCATCGGCGACCCCAAGAAGGGCTACTTTGTCACCCCCACGCTTTACGACAATGTGAAGATCACCGACGAGCTGGCCCAGACGGAAATCTTCGGCCCGACCTTCAGCATCATCCGCGTCAAGGACTTCGACGAGGCCATGGAAGCCGCCAATGGCACCCCCTATGGCCTGTCCTCCGCGATCTATACAGACAACCCGGTTTACCGTACGCGCTTTAAAAGCGAAATCACCGCCGGCATGTCCTCGATCAACAACACCACCAGCGGCGCCGAAGCGCATCTTCCCTTCGGTGGCAATGGCTGGTCCGGCAACGGCACGCGGGAAAGCGGCATCTGGGTCATCGATGCTTACACCAAATGGCAGTGCGTGAATATCGACGATTCCGGCGGCCTCCAGCTTGCCCAGATGGACGTGGAGGAAGTCGCCGGCGGCGCCGGAGAGGACTTCATGGCGGAAATGCTCCCCCACATGGAAAACTGATCCTTCGCCGATTCAGCCTGAATGATCCGCCCGGGCTTGTTCCGGGCGGAAATTCTTTGCGGGCCGGAACTTCACGGGTTACTTTTTGGCCGGTTCATTTGCTTCTCTCTCTGACTGGCCTGAAACAATGCGGAAAGTGTTCAATCCCATGATTTGCGGTGCGAAAGTTGTTCATTCCGGTTAATACAACCCCAGAAACCCAGAAAGGACCAAAAAAATGACTCCCGAAGAGTTCTTCAAAAACCTGTGGCATGACTACACCACCATCGCCCCGCTCGCCAAGAAACTCCACGACGCCGTGGAAGCCCGCGGCGAAACCGTCCAGAACGATCATATCGCCTTCCGGACCTATAACATCGCTCCCATCAACCTGGAATCCCTTGAAAAGCACATTCTTGGTGTCGGTTATCAGCGATACGAGCCCTACGACTTTAAAGAAAAGAAGCTCCGCGCCTATGGATATATCCATCCCGAGGGGCATCCCCGCGTTTTCCTGAGCGAGCTGAAAACGGAAGAATTCAGCGAGAGCCTGCAAAAAACCGTTCAGAGCCTCTGCGCCCAGATCGACCCTGCCCGCGTCGAAAAGCCCGATGTGATGTGGGCCGGACGCCTCTGGGAACCGGTCAGCTATGAAAAGTACCAGGAATTGCTCGAAGAGAGCGAATACGCAGCCTGGGTCGCTGCCATGGGCCTGCGAGCCAATCACTTCACCATTAGCGTGAACGAACTCAAAACGCTCGACAGCATCGAAGATCTGGCTGATTTCATTGAGTCCCAAGGCTTTAAGCTGAACACCAGCGGGGGGCGTATCAAGGGGAGCAAGGACGTGCTGCTGAAGCAGGGCTCGACCATGGCCGACGAAGTCGAAATGGAATTCGCCGGCGGCGAGAAGCACACCATCCGGAGTTGCTATTACGAATTCGCCGAGCGCTTCCGCAAGCCCGACGGCGAACTCTATCAGGGGTTCGTGGCTGCCAGCGCCGACAAGATTTTCGAATCCACGAACGTCAAGCCCGGCAGCTGATCCCATTCCGGCCAGACGGACGCCTTCAGGCGCGCCCTTCCTTGGGCGCGCCTTTTTTGGAGCGGGCCGGCTGGTTTCACTCTTGCAACGGGGGAACGAAGACAATGAGAATCGTTCTCACTCAGAAGGCGAAGAACATGTTGTTCGAACAGACCGCCGAAAGGAACCATCAAATGCGTCGTAAATCCGCCAAGTCTCCCTCTCCTGGCATCCTGGCTTCCCTGGCCGGTTGCTTTCTCAGCCTGCTTCTTTCCGGCGCTTCCGCCCAGGAGCCAGCGGTCCGCACGGTTGTCAGCATCCCGCCCCAGAAAGAAATTGTCGAACGCGTCGGCGGTGATCGCGTCTCCGTTGAAGTCCTTTTGCCTCCCGGCCGGAGCCCCGCCACCTATGAGCCCTCGCCAAAGCAGATGGCGGCGTTGACCGATGCGGATTTCTTCCTCCGCATCGGAGTACCTTTCGAGAATGTTCTGATGAAACGGATATCCGAGCTGGCTCCGGACCTGCGCATTGTCGATATGCGCGAGGGCCTGCAACTTCGGAGCATGGAAGGCCATTCCCACGAAGAAGAGGATGAGCAGGCACACGAAGAGCACGCACACGAAGAGCATACCCACGGGGGACACTCTCACGAGGAGGGAAGTGATCCTCATTTCTGGCTCGATCCGGGGAAAGTGGCGAACCAGGTGCGGATCGTTTATGAAGCGCTGGTTGAGGAAGACCCGGAAGGGAAAGAAGTGTATGGAAAAAATCGGGCGGCTCTCGTCAGCGATCTTTTTCTTCTGCACATGTCTATCGATAAGCAGCTTGCCCCGCACCGCGGCAAGACGATGCTGGTCTTTCACCCAGCCTGGGGATACTTTGCCGATGCTTTCGGTCTGAAACAAAAAGCGATCGAAGCGGGTGGGAAGGAACCGGGAGCCAAGCATCTGACCCGCCTGATCCAGGAGGCCCGCCGCGAAAACGTCCAGGCCATCTTCATCCAGCCGCAATTCAGCAAAAAGACAGCAGAAAGCATTGCCGATTCCATTGGTGCCAAGATTGTCGTGATCGATCCGCTGGCAGAAAACTACCTCGAGAATCTGAAGCAGGTCGCCGGCAAGATCGATAAAGCCCTCTCTGATCAGGAAGATAAAGAAGGAAAGCCATGAATGAGCCGGTCGTTGAATTCCGCGACGTTTGCTTCAGCTATAATGGCCAGGAAGTCTTGCACAACGTCTCGCTCGAGATCCCCGAACATGCGATGGCCGCCGTGGTCGGGCCTAATGCCGGGGGCAAGAGCACTATGCTGAAGCTCGCGCTGGGGCTTCTCAAGCCGCGCTTTGGCCAAGTGCGCGTTTTCGGGAAACCGCCGGAAACGGCGAGGCGGCGGATTGGCTACGTCCCACAGACATTTGAATTCGATTCCTCCTTTCCCATCACGGCGGGGGAGGTCGTCCTCATGGGGCGTATCGACCGCCATTGGGGCGGCCCCTTCTGGCGATCGGACCGTAGAGCCGTGGATCAGGCCCTCGACCGCGTTGATATGCTGGACCGGAAGAAGCGCCACTTTGCCCAGCTCTCCGGGGGAGAACGCCAGCGCATCCTCATTGCCCAGGCTCTCGTTTCCGAGCCCGATCTGCTTCTTCTCGACGAACCCACCTCCGATGTGGATGCCCGCGTTGAAGCGCGGCTCTATGAATTGCTTCACGAACTCAACGAGCATCTCACCATCGTTCTTGTCTCCCACAACCTCACTGTTGTGACGCGCCACGCATCGCATATCATCTGCATCAACCGGATTTCCTCGATCCACCGGGCCGCCGACATGACCTCCGATCAATTGCATACAGCGTGTGGAGACCGCCTTGCCGTGCTTCACCACGAGGACTCCTGCCAAGTGATCGACCCGAGCGAACGGCTGAGCGAACCTCACGCGGCGGAGCGCCACTAAGCCCCATGCTCGAATTCTTTCAAGACGCTGCTGCCTATCCCTTCTTGCGGTATGCCCTGCTGGCGGCGCTCCTCGCTTCTGTCGCATGTGGCATCATGGGGAGTTTTGTTGTCGTGCGCCGTTCGACGTATATCGCCGGAGCGATCTCTCATACCGTCCTCGGAGGCATGGGAATCGCCCATTACCTTTCGCGGGTTCACGATATAGACTGGGCGACTCCGCTTCTCGGCGCGGCAGTGGCGGCTCTCCTTGCCGCCCTGATCATGGGTTTCGTGACGCTCTATGCCAGCCAGAGGGAAGACACGATCCTGAGCGCCCTCTGGGCCATCGGCATGGCCGTTGGCATCTCCTTTATCACGGCGACGCCCGGATACTATGAGGATTTGATGAGTTATCTCTTCGGAAATATCCTCATGGTCGGGAGAAGCGATCTCTGGCTCATGGGGATACTGGATTTCATCCTCGTGGTTCTCGTTCTCATGTTCTATAATAAATTCCTGGCCATTTCGTTCCAGGAGGAGCTGGCGCGGCTGCGCGGAGTGCGGGCCGGGGCCTATCATTTTCTTCTCCTCGTGATGATCGCCCTCACCGTTGTGCTCCTTGTGCAAATTGTGGGCATCATCCTGGTCATCGCCCTCCTGGCGCTGCCCGCGGCAACCGCGGGGCTCATGACCCAGCGCCTCTGGCAGATGATGCTCGCCGCCATGGTGCTCAGCATGATCTATACAGTCGGCGGGCTGGCAATCAGCTACTCGCCGGAGTGGCCCGCGGGGGCAACCATTGTCGAGGTGGCCGGGATTGGCTATCTGCTGGTCCTGGGGGGAGTCTTTCTCGTCCGAAAATTTCGTCCGCGCCCTCATTGAAATAGAGAGTCAGGAATGCGCGCAACCCCGGCAAAGGCCATAGATCACGATGGAGTGGTCCTCCATGGAGAATCCCCGGGGAATCAATTGGTCCAGACCTTCGGGGCAATGGGGAATATCGAAGAGGCCGCCGCATTGGCGGCAGTAAAAGTGGTGATGATGAGGGCCTGAGGCGGCTTCGTAGCGCGGCGTTTCCTCGGCGATCTCAACGGGGCGGATCGAACCAGCGGAAACCAGCCGTCTGACCGCGCGATAAACAGTGGCCAGTCCCAGGCCGGGGATCTTTACCCGGGCCAGATCCCAGGCTTCCTGGGTCGTCAGGGGGCTTTCAGCTTGCTCAAAAACTCTCAGAATACGCTTTTGCCGGGAAGTCAGTTGGTCGTTTTTCACAGTGTTTTTTTATCCATTTTATGATTCTCGCGATTCTCAATCGCACGAATCGCGCCTTCCCCGCAACCCGCAAAACCGCCAAAAATGAAAGAGGCCGGAGTTCTTCACCCCGACCTCTCGATTCATTCGCTGGAACACGGATTTACATCAGGATCAGCATCGGCTCTTCAAGCGAGCGTTTCAAGTCCGCCAGATACTGAGCGCCAACCATTCCGTCGATCACCCGGTGGTCGCAGCTCATGACAACCTCCATCACCTTACCGGGAACGACCTGGCCGTGCTCAACAACCGGCCGCTCTTCCAGGGCGCCAACGGCGAGGATGCTCGACTCGGGAGGATTGATGATCGCGTTAAAGCGCGTGATGTCGTACATGCCCAGGTTACTCAGGGTCTGCACACCGCCGCTGTAGTCCTCGCTGCCGAGCTTGCGGTCGCGGGCGAGTCCAGCCAGCTCGCGCAACTCTTGGGCGATCTGGACGACGCCCTTGCCATGGGCGTTCCGGATAACCGGAGTCACCAGGCCTTCGTCGATTGCCACGGCAACGCTGATGCTGGCGTGGGGCATGACGACGAGCTTGTCCTCGGCCCACTGGGTGCGGATCGGCTGGTGGCGCATGGCGGCATTGGCCATCGCTTTCACGATGAAGTGGGTCACGGTCACCTTGGTGTCTGGATATGCCTCGCGGGCGCGGGCAACAGCTTCTTCCAGGTTTTCGCCACGGACTTCGATATGGAGCTGGAAATGAGGGACGGTCTGCTTGGATTGAGACAGCCGGCGCGCGATGGTTTCGCGCATGCCGCTCAGCTTGATCTCTTCCTCGGCCTCGCCAGAGGGCATCACCGAAGCCGGTCGCGGAGCAGGCGCTGGGGCCGCGGCTTTCCCGGTCTTGGCGGGTTTCTCGGCCTCGGAAGGCTTCTTGCCGGTGCCTTCTTCCATCACCTTCTCGATGTCGCGCTTGACGATGCGTCCCTTGGGTCCACTGCCTTCGATCTGCGACAAGTCGAGCCCCTCTTCCTCGGCCATTTTTCGCGCCAGCGGAGAAGCGAGGATGCGCCCTGAGCGGCCACCGGAAGCGGCGGGCTCGGGGCGGGCGGGAGCGACTTCCTCAGCCTTAGGCTTCTCTTCTTTTTTGTCCTTATCCTTCTTTTCTTCTTTCTCGGGCTCTTTCTTTTCCTCCTTCTTCTCTTCCTTCTGGCCGCCCTGCTCGAGGACATCGCTGATGTCTTCGCCTTCCTCCCCGATGACCATAAGGAGGTCGCCGACATCGACCTTGTCTCCCTCGTTGGCGACGATCTTCAGCACTTTGCCATCTTCGAAGCTTTCCTGCTCCATGACCGCTTTGTCAGTTTCGACCTCCGCGACCGCCTGGCCGCTCTCAACGTCGTCGCCCTCGCTGACCAGCCAGTTCACAACGGTTCCCTGTTCCATCGTCGGGGATAATTGAAGCAGAGTAATTGGTGATGCCATAAATCACAGGACCTCTCTGTGCGGGATCATTCAACGTAACAGACTTTTTTGGCCGCCTCGACCACGGATTCGGGACTCGGAATGACTTCATCTTCCAGGTTGCGCGCGTAAGGCATGGGCACATCCAGATGACTGACGCGCTCGATGGGAGCGTCGAGAAACTCCAGCGCGTGCTTATAAACCTGTTCGCAGATATAAGCCCCGACGCTTGCCTGGGGCCAGCTCTCTTCGACGAGAACCATGCGATTGGTCTTCTTCACGGATTCAAGAATCGTATCCAGATCGAGTGGACGCAGCGTGCGCGGATCGATCACCTCGGCACTGATGCCATCTTCTTCCAGCCGCTCGAGAGCCGGAAGCACCGCGTGTGTATACATGCGCCCATAGGTCACAATGGTCACATCGCTGCCCTCGTGCTTCACTTCCGCTTCGCCGATAGGAAGCGTATAGTCCTCATCCTCGGGCACTTCGCCCTTATAGTTGTAGAGCTTCTCGCTCTCCATGAAAATGACCGGATCCTCGTCGCGAATTGCCGACTTGAGCAACCCCTTGGCGTCGCCGGGCGTCGAAGGCATCACCACCTTCAGGCCGGGGATGTGAACATACTGGGCTTCAAGAGCCTGGCTGTGCTGGGCCGCGAGCGAGCCGCCCGCGCCACTGGGCCCCCGGAGAACCATGGGTACCTTGAACTGGCCCGCTGACATATAACGCAGCTTCGCCATGTTGTTGATCACCTGGTCCAGCGCCAGAATGGCAAAGTTAAACGTCATGACCTCGATGATCGGCCTGAGGCCGACATGGGCCGCGCCAACTCCGAGACCCACAAAGCTGTTCTCCGTAATGGGGCTGTCGATCACCCGTTCCTCGCCGAATTTGTCAATCAGCCCCAAACTGACCTTGTAGGCCCCGTGATACTGCCCGACTTCCTCGCCCATGAGAAAGGTCCGGTCGTCCCGCTCCATTTCCTCCATCAGGGCCTGATTCAGCGCCTCGCGAAAGGTTAATTCTGCCATGCGTTTCTTATCCTCTTTCGTTGGAAAAGATTCGTGATGGTGCTCGCCGTTCAGTCTTTGCGATTGGCGGTTTCGTATTCCTCATAGGGGAAAGCGTAAGGGTTGTCGCTTTCCTCTTCCGTTGGATAGCCCTGGCAATTGACGTAAACATCGGTCCAGATTTTCGACTGGTCGGGGAAATCCTGCTCTTCCGCGAAATCGATCGCTTCCTGAACGGTTTTCTTGGCGTTTTCGTCCACTTCCTTGGCCCAATCATCGGTGATCAGATCGGGGAACTGGCCACGCAGACGATCGATCGGGTCTTTGGTCTGCCACTCGCTGACCTCGTCCTTCGTGCGATAGGTGGTGGCGGGATCGGACATCGAGTGACCCCGATAGCGATAGCAGACCATTTCCAGGAACGTCGGCTGGCTGTCTTTGCGCGCCTTGTCCACCGCTTCCTTCACCATCTCGTGCACCTCAAGCACATCCATGCCGTTGACGCGTTTTCCGGGAATCTTATAGGCGCATTCGGTGCGTTTATAAAGTTCCGGCTCGGCGGAAGCGCGGTTGACGGCGGTCCCCATGCCGTAAATGTTGTTCTCGACTATATAGACAATGGGAAGTTTCCAAAGGCCGGCCATGTTGAGGGACTCGTGGAAAGTCCCCTGGTTGATCGCGGCATCACCGAGGTAACAGAGCGTCACTGCTCCCTCCTTGCGATACTTGGAGGCGAACGCAGCCCCCGTTGCCAAGGGGGTATGGCCGCCGACGATCCCGTTCCCGCCCATGTAGCGCTGCTTGCCGTTGTAAAAGTGCATGGAGCCGCCTTTGCCGCGTGAGGAGCCGGCATAGCGCATGAAAAGTTCGGACATGACCTCTTTCGGGGGGATTCCCCAAAGCAGGGCATGCCCGTGATCGCGATAGGTTTGGAAAATATAATCCCTGCCCATTTCGATGGCGGCGGCTGAGCCGACGCCCACGGCTTCCTGGCCAATATAGAGATGGCAGAAGCCGGTAAATTTTTTCATCTGGTAAACTTGGCCGGTCTTTTCTTCAAAGCGCCGGATGAGCACCATCTGCTCATACATTTCCTTCAACTGATCTTCCGACAGAGAAGTCTTGGGCTCCTTCTTCTGCTTGGCGTCGGATTCCTTCTTCGTGGCATTCTTCGTGGCCATAGGTTCCTTCCATTCGCGTAAGAGTCATGAGAAAGTTTGGGGCGGCTCGATTACGGCATTCGGCTGTTTCTTTGACGAGGACAACCTTTCACCACCGCTAAAGCCCGAGCCTTATAAGCGCATGAAACCCCGGGACGCAAGACAATGTGCCGAATCATTTTTACCCGCTCGATCAAATCACGGCGGTTTTCTCCATGGAGAAAAAGTTATTATCCGTCTCCTGAATCTCCACCCTGATGAAGTATTCGATCCCGTGGCCGGCGAACTTTTTACCAATATAGTCCACGACATGATCGAAAATATATTTCGAAACGTTCTCTACCGAGGGGCCGTTCCCCTTGAGGATGATGACCCCTTTTGGATCAAAAAGTTCAGAATCCTGGAATGTCTTGTCGCTTTCGGAAACAAGGATTTTGTGATCCAGGTTACGCATGATTTTCTTTAAGTGCCCGAAATCCAGAGACACGTCGATATGATCGAGGGGAAATTTCTCGGCCGAAACGGTGATTTTCCCCCGCCACGTGTGGCCGTGAACATTGACGCAATGGCCGGGAAAATCCAGCTGGCGATGGGCGCTGTGAAAATGTGCTTTGACGGAAATGCTCTGCATTCTCGATCCTTCTCTTTCCTTGTGGGCTGGCCCGCCTTCTATCACAAGAAAGGCGCTCGGAAATTCCACTTGAGTTCCCGATTCGGCTCGGAACAGACATCTCAAAGAGCGAGAAGCGATGTTCGGACCACGACCGAAGCGGACCATGAGCCGCGAATTCCCGCGGCGGCCGTGCTTTTCGCCCTAAAGCCTGCTGATGATCAAGTCCTCATTCCAGCCTGACCCCTACAATTTTCCTCAGTGCGCCCTTGTTGTTGTCGCAGCGGGCCGGGGAAGCCGCTTTGGAGGCCTTAAGCAACTGGCTCCCCTCGCGGGAAAACCCCTTCTCGTCCGGACTTTGTCCGCTTTTTTTGGAGCGCGGTTTGCCGAGAGCGTGGTCGTCTTGCCCAGAGAGATGATTGACGCGGGAAAATGGGAGTCGCTGGTCGGGGAACAGCCAGGTCTGGAGCAATTCCGCCCAGTCCGTGGGGGAGAAACACGCGCGGAGTCCGTTTTAAAGGGCATACACAGCCTCGAAATCCGTTGCCAGCTGGCCGCGATTCATGACGGGGCGAGGCCTTTCCCGCCCATGAAAGCGGTGGCAGCCTGTTATGAGGCGCTTCTCTCGAATCGTTCCCTGGGCGCGGCGATTGTCGCCTCTCTCGTCACAGACACCATCAAAGAGGTCCGGGGGCGGGAAAACTTGATCACCGCGACCCACGAGAGGGAATCCCTGCGGCGGGCGGAAACGCCCCAACTCGTGCGCCGCGGCCTATTCATCGAGGCGATGCAACGCTTGGGAGATCCGCTCCCAACCGATGAGGCTCAGGCCATGGAGTTCATTGGGGCCCCATCCCGTTGCATCCTCCATGACGGAATAAACATGAAAATCACTCATCCACAGGATCTGAAAATCGCCGAGGCAGTGCTTGCCGCGATGCATGAGGAGAAATCATCCAAATGAAACCAAACCAGACGTCTCCGCCATTCTCCGTTGGCTTCGGCTACGATGTTCACCGCTTCGAAGAAGGCCGGCTTCTCTTCCTGGGAGGGGTGAGCATCGAATCGGAGCGGGGCCTGGCGGGACACAGTGATGCGGATGTTCTCCTCCACGCGCTCTGCGATGCTCTTCTGGGCGCAGCGGGATTGCCAGATATCGGCCATCTCTTTCCCGATACCGATCCTGCCTGGAAAGATATCCGATCAACGGAACTGCTGAGGCGCGTGAAAGCACAACTCGATGAGCGCGTCTGGCGCGTGGGAAACGCCGACATTTCCGTCGTGGCGGAGAACCCTCGCATCGGGCCCTATGTGCAAGAGATGAAAAGCGTGATCGGCGAGACTCTCGAGATTCCGGCCGCCAGGATCGGGATTAAGGCGACGACAAACGAGGGAATGGGCTTTATCGGCCGTGGAGAAGGGATCGCAGCGATGGCGTCGGTTCTCTTGTGGCGCTGATCAGGATGCGGAATTCATTACTTCGGAAAAGATATTCGCCCACTCTTCGGCCGAGTTGATTCGTTCCGATGGCCTTGGATCCAGGCCGCGATCGATCGCATCGCGAAGGATGGGTTTCACGTCCGGGCGGAACCCCTGGATGGGAATCACCGCGCCGCTTTTCATGGCATTCATGAGTGTGGGGTCGGATTCGCTCTGGAAAGGAAAGCGCCCTCCGCTGAGCGCCATGTAAAGGGTCACGGTGAGCGCCCACAAGTCTGCTGCTGGAGACATTTCCGCCCCTTCCAGTGATTCCGGAGGGAGGAACTGGCGTGTGCCGATGGCCATCCGGGTCATGGTCAGCCGCTCGCCTCCCTGCATGATCCCGGCGATTCCGAAATCAACGAGTTTGGCACTGTCGCTTTCAGAATCGACAAGGATGTTGTTGGGCTTCACGTCACGATGAATCACGCCGCGGCAGGCACGCCCGTTGTCGTCTTCGAACTCAAAATGATGGGCAGCCTGGAGTGCTCGAGCCACATCGTGAAGATAACGCGCGATGCGCGCTTGCTCCAGGGGCTGCTCGCGCACAATAATCCGGTCCAGCGTCTTCCCGTCCACAAGGTCCATGACCATATAGACGTAATCTCGTTCGGGGTCGTCGCCCCATCGGCGCACGCGAACCATCGCTGGCACGCCGGCCTCGGAGAGCAGGCGCTGAACTCGCGCTTCGCGGCGAAAACGCCTCAGGATTGCATCGCGGTCGTGTGTGCCCAGATATTCCGGATCGAGCAGCAGGGGATGGAGCAACTTGATGGCGACGGGTTCGCTGCCGTCGCTGGGGTTGGCCCGCCAGACTTCTCCGAATCCACCCATACCAATCTTCCGATAGCTCTTGAACCGATCAATAAAGCCTTCGGAGAAAACAAGAGGGAAATAAGGCGCCCGCACGTTTGAATGATAGCGCAGGTGGGTTCCCGCTTTGCCCGTTATCCGCTCCCGGGGCCAGGAAACGAACACAGTGGGTCCATCCCGGCCGATTGTGATTCCATCGTCCTGGTTCAGGGCGACAGAGCCCTTAATCTTCCTCCCCTTGATCCAGGAGCCTTGCGTGCTGTTTTCGTCGACGAAATAGACTTGGCTCTCATCCTCGTCGATCAGCAGGCGCCCATGGCGCCGGGAAACCATGGCGTAGGCCCGCGAATTGAAATGCAGGTCCATTTCCGCCGAGCGTCCGAGAGTGATTTCCTTCTGATCGAAGAGCAGCGAGCTGACTCGGCCATTCGGTTCGGTGATGGTCAGGCAGAGAGGAAAGGAACCCGACAGGGCGTCTTTTTTCTTTTCATTGGACTTTTCTTCTGCTGTCGCCATGTCCGCTCGTTTCCCGGTTTCAGCCAAGATGCTTCAGTAACATTTCCCTGGCAGGCTCTTTATCGACAAGTCCGATCATGCGATGGAGGAATTTTCCTTCCCTGAAGAGAAGGATGGATGGAGTTCCATAGACGCGTTGCCGTTCCGCCCAATTGCGGTAACGCGTCAATTCAAGCTGGACCAGGCGCAGTCCACGGAACTCCCTCATCAGTTCCTGGAGCCGGCTGGCCATCAAACGCGCCCCCGGATGATAGCTCTCCACGAAGACAATCATGACGGGCTCGGAGGTCTCCGAAAGCATATCTTCCAGTTCCTGCTCCGCTCTGCTGAGAGGCTCAGGTGCCACTTTCATCGTCTTTCTCCAAGTTTTCTCTGCTCAGGCCAAGGCGTTTCATGTGGCGATAGAGAGTCGCCTTGTGGATGCCGAGCCGGGATGCCGCGCGGGTCAGGTTGCCCTTCGATTGGCGATAAGCCCCGCGAATCGTCTCGGGAGTCAGCTCTACGGCCTCCGGGGGGCTTTCCGAAGCCGAGGCTTTTTCCTCTTCGGAAAGGGAAATCGGGGCGGCTTCGATGACCGAGGAAGGCATCGGGAGCTGAAGCCGGTCTCTCCGGGGCGGATCACCCCAGAACCGCGCCCCTTGCATCGGGCCGGTTTCCCTGGGCGCGTGTTCCGGGTGCCAGTCGGAGCGCGAACTTGGTGGCACTCCACCCGCGTAGATGGGCTCGCGCGGTGCGAAATACGCATCGGCATTCCAGGAGCCGGGCATCAGATATTCCCGTTCTTCCATCCAATGGGCAAGGGCGTTGCCCCCGATCGCCTCGCCCTGGGATTCGATCACGAGGCGTTCCAGGACATTGCGCAGCTCTCGAACGTTACCCGGCCAGTGATACGCCTCCATGATCTTGAGAGCTTCCGGCGTGACCCGGCGCACGTTCTTTTCGTGGCGCCGATTGAAGAGATCCAGATAATGATCGATCAAAAGCGGCAAGTCTCCCTTGCGCTCGCGGAGCGCGGGAACATGGACCCGCAACACCGAAAGCCGGTGATACAAGTCCGCGCGAAATTGACGCGTCTGAACGGCCTGCTCGAGGGTGATGTTCGTCGCCGCAATGATGCGCACATCGACGCGCTCTTCGCGCTCGCCGCCGACCCGCTCGACGATCCCCTCTTCCAGAGCCCGGAGCATCTTCGACTGGGTCATGAGCGGCATGTCGCCGATTTCGTCGAGGAAAAGGCTCCCGCCATCAGCGCGTTGAAAGCGGCCCCGGTGCTGGCGGTGAGCACCGGTGAAAGAGCCCTTTTCGTGGCCAAAGAGTTCGCTCTCGAACAGCTCCGGTGTCAGGGCGCTGCAATTCACGGCGACAAAAGGCCCGTCGGACCGGCGGCTCCGGTCGTGCAAGGCACGGGCGACCAGTTCCTTTCCCGTCCCCGTTTCTCCGGTAATCAGCACGGGGGCTTCTGTTGGGCCATATGTGGCGATTTTATGGAACAGCGTGAACATCGGAAGCGATTGGCCCACGAGCCCATGGAATGCCCCGATCGCCGCCGCCTGGCGGCGGGCACGGACGATTTCCGTTACCTCGCGCAGATCAAGGACGACTGCGGGGCCGCGCTGTGGCCTTTCATCGGGGTCTTCTTCGAGACGTCCTTGCATCAGGATGGCCAGGAGGTCTCCGTTTTCTGATTCTCTCTCGGCCAGAAAATCGTGCAATGGGAGCCGATTCCGGACAATATCCAAGGCGGTGGAGATAAGAAAACCAAGCGGGTGACCCGCCGCCAAACCGGCCTGTACTTCTTCGGGGAAACTGTGCGAATGCCCCAGCGAAGAGGTGAGCCACCGCGGGGCGGTTTCGATCAAGACCGACTCCCCCCCGGGCCTTAAAACCGCCTTGTTTGCCTGGGAGGGGACGACAAGAGATTGATGATCTCGATGATCCATATTTCATCCAAAGGGCCACTGCATCTGATCATGTTTCAAATTGAAGCACAGTCGCAAGGCATGGCAAGGCTGTTCCTCAATGTCATGCAAGTTTCGGGCGGGGCGAAATAATCAATAAAGCGCCTTCTGTCAGGAAGATATCCAAGGCCTTCTCATGTGGGAAAAACGTTGCCCCAAGTCCCCTGCTCTCACTATTTTGCATCCACAATCTGTTTGACAGTGTTTTCGTCCCGGTCTGATTGCAGGGCTTGAATACTGGAATAAATTACGCCGAAGGTGACGGCCCACCCCCCAGAATGGTTTGCCGAAGATTGGGGCAAAACCAGGATTCCACCGCATAGGAACTTCCTCGATGGACCAGACGGTTGGCGGCAGCAAAGATCTGCGTCACAAACTCATGAGCCCGGGCGCTGCGGCAAGACATCGCACGGCTCCACGCCCCAGTCAGATTTCGTCCAGTAAGAGTACTCCTCTCCTGGCAAAATGCCGGGGGTTCACTCGCGCGGACGAATTGCGGAGCCTCGGTATCTATCCCTATTTCCGGACGATCGAATCCGGCCAGGACACCGAGGTGGAGATCGCGGGCAAGCGAATGCTCATGCTCGGCTCCAACAGCTATATGGGCCTCACCAGCGACTCTCGGGTCAAAGAAGCTGCAGCCAAGGCGCTCGAGGAGTATGGCAGCGGTTGCGCGGGCTCGCGTTTTCTCAATGGTACTCTCAAGATCCACATCGAGCTGGAAGAGCTCATCGCCGACTATCTGGAAAAAGAAGCGGCTCTCTGCTTCACGACCGGTTACCAAACGAACCTGGGGGTCATTTCCGCCCTTGTTGGCCGGGAAGACAGCATTTTCATCGATCGAACAGATCATGCCTCCATCGTCGATGGTGCCCGCCTCGGCTTTGGCAAGACGATGAAGTTTCTCCATAATGATGTCGGCGATCTCGATCGGCTGCTGGGCCAGAGCAATGCCAAAGGCAAAATGGTGGTAGTGGACGGAATTTACTCCATGGAGGGGGATATCGCCCGCCTGCCGGAGATTGTGGAAGTCTGCAAGAAACACGAGGCCACGATTTTCGTGGACGATGCCCACTCGGTTGGGGTGCTCGGGAAGGTTGGTAACGGCACGGCGGATCACTTCGGATTGACCGAGGAAATCGATCTGATCGGGGGGACGTTTTCCAAATCCCTGGCTTCCATCGGTGGCTTTGTTGCCGGTGACCGGGTTGTGATCGATTACCTGAAACATCATGCGCGCTCGCTGATTTTTTCCGCCTCCATGGCCCCGGCCTGTGTCGCCGCGGCGCGAAAAGCGATCGAGATCATTCTCGAGGAGCCAGAACGCCTTGAGCTGCTTTGGAAAAACACCCGATTCATGCTGGAAAACCTTCGGCGCATGGGCTTTGACACGGGAGTTTCGGAAACGCCGATCATTCCTGTTGTTGTGGGCGAGACCGAGATGTGCTTTCGCTTTTGGCGAATGCTTCACGATGCGGGAGTTTTCGTAAATCCGGTTGTTGCCCCAGCCTCACCGCCGAATCGAGGGCTGATTCGCCTGAGCATTATGGCCACACACACGGAAGACCAGCTGGCGCGAGCCCTGGAGGCCATCGAAGGAGCCGCCCGCCAGCTAGGCCTTCTGGGGCGCGGCGGCTGATGACCAGTCAAACGAAACAGCTCTGGCCCGGGTCGGTTATCGGAAGGCGGAAGAGTGGCGGTCGGCGCATGCTTGCTGCTTGCTCTTTTCTCTGAATCGAGTATGGTCCCGCCGCCAATGATATTTCCCGCTGACTGGCGCGCGCATGATACTCTTTTCCACACCATCCGGATCCCCTCTGACACTCCAACTCCTGCTGACCACGTTGCTCCTCTTCGGACTGACGGCGTCCGGCTGCTCCGAGTCGTCACGCTCGAACGCGGCCGAGTCCAAGGCCCTTACTGAAGCGGCAGCCCCCGAACGATCCGAAACCGCTCTCTACGACGGGCGTCCCCCGCAAGGCCTGCTGACACGTCCGGAAAATGTGGTGGTCTCTGCCGAGGCGACCACGATCAGGCGCGAAGTCCCCATTCGCCACGACACCCATGATGTCTATCTCTTTGCGATTCCCGAGGGCGACCTCGGGCTTGATATTCAGGCGCTTTCACTCCGCTCTTTGAAAACCGGCGAGGAAGTCGATCTCTTCTCCGAGGAAAAGAGTCTTCTGAAGAGAAACGTGCTTCCGCGGATTGAGAAACAAATCGAACTGGGTGAATTTGGCCATTTTCGTGGTTTGCGCGCCGGGCGCCTGGCTGTTCGCCATCCCGTTCGAGTGCATCATGAGGGCTCAGTTTACGAAATCGCTTCCTACGAACTCGCCGCGCGCTATCCCAAGGCGGCGGAACCAGCGCAGCCATCGAGCGACGCGGCCTGGGAAGACGGCACTCTCTATCGCGATATGATCGAAAAGACGCTGCTCGTGCCGGAAGTCTTCGAGCGGTTTCTCCAGCAGGAAGTCTACACGTCCCTGGAAAGCCCGGCGGAATGGCAGCCGCGGCCTGAAGACTCTCCCCGTATTCCATGGTTAAAAATACCAATCAGGAAAGATGGCCTCTATAAGATCGATGGCCAGTGGTTCGCCCAGGCCGGGATTGATTCCAGCACCATCGAACCGGAACGCGTCCAGATTCTACACAGAGGTTCCAGGGTCCCCATTCACCTGATAGACAAATCGGGAGCAGAAGGCGGCAGCGGCTTTCACCAGGGGCGCGAGCTGATCTTTTACGCCGAGGGGAACGACTCGGAAGAAACACTGGAAAGCGTTTACTATCTTGGCAGCTTGCCCGAAGGCCGCGAATTCGCGGCGATGGAATCTCCGGAGTCTGGCGGCGGGGGAGAGGCGCTTTCCCAGTTCACTCGCCGCATTGTTGTTGAAGAAGATAATGAGCGGCAGACCGATTTCGGTGCCTTTCTGAGTATTCAGAATATCACCTGGACGTGGGCGGATCTTTACGAACAGGACGAAACGGAAATCCAATTCGACTTGCCAGGCCTTGTCGCCAGCCCCGCCGATGATTCCACGACTCTCACGCTGAACATCTATACGCCGGAGCAACGTTACCTCCGGAATAAGGAGCTTTCCTACTCTTTGAACGGCGGTGGGGAGAGGCGAATCGCACTCGTTTTTCGACAGAATTCCTATCCCGTGAGCTTTCGCGCCGACGAGTTTCAGCGGCACAGGAACAGAATGTCGCTTCAAATTGTGGAAACGCGCTCCAGCACGCCGGACGCTCCGGAGCAATCCGCAATCTGGCTCGACAATCTCGAAATTCGCTATCCAAGCCGATTCGCCTTGGATGGTCTGGAAGCGTATCCCATTCATTTTCCGGAGATCTCCGCTTTCGAACCTGGTCTGAAACGCCTCGATTTCAGCAATTGGCAGGCGGACGATTTCTGGGTCCTGGACTTGACCGAGCCAGATTCTCCGTCACTTCTCACGCCAGCCGAAGGCGAAGAGGGTACTTTCCTTTCCTGTGAAGTCGCTCCTGATACGGATCTCCTTGTTGCAGCGAAGGCATCTGTTCCGAAGGCGCCCGCGCCGAGCCGCAGCAGATGGATCGATTGGACAAAGACCGATCGATCCGCTGATATACTGATCGTTCACCATCAGCTTTTTCAGAAAGCGGCCCAGTTGCTCGCCCGTGATTTGCAAAAGCAGGGTTACGAGCCGCTGGCCGTTGATGTGGAAACTCTCTATGAGTCCTTTAACTACGGAGAGCTTTCCAGCGAGGCGATCCGGCGTTTCCTGGCCAGAGCTGTTACCGAGTGGGAGGGCAGGCGCCCGGTTGCCGCGATTCTGATTGGCGATTCCAGCAGCGATGGCCGCAATCTTTCCGGAGACGATGTGCCCAACTACATGCCGATCCCGCTGACCCGCCAGCTCACGGGACGCCAGAAGGCTCGCTTTTCCACCGATAGCTTGTATAGCTGGCTCACCGGATCGGACGAGGCGGCGGACCTGATCATTGGCCGCGTTTCGAGCACGACTCCCGAGGACGCGCTGTCCTGGGTTCGGAACGCCTCAACATATAGACAGCAACAGGATGTTCCTTCGGAGTGGGCGGGCCGCCTCCTCTCGGTGGCTGACACCGGTGGATTTGCCGAATCGCTGGACGAAGTGACAGGCAGGCACCTGGCCCGGGACTTCGAGCATCGGATGCTCGCGGCAGACAGCTTTGCCTGGGAAGATAATTATTACCTTCCCGAACATCTCATCAGGCGTGAAGAGGACTCCAAGGTCAGCCCGCTGTTGACTTCCGCCATCGAAAATCAGTTTAACCAGGGCGCCGGTGTTGTGATGTTCTTTGGCCACGGGGCGCCGAATCTCTGGAGCAACCAGCGATTCTGGTTCGGCGGCGGGACGCCTAACAGCGATATCCTGCGTCTGAAGAACGGCGAACGCCTTCCCTTTGTTACTTCCTTCACCTGTAATAACGCCGTGGTGGACTATCCTCTGCGCCCGTGGAATGTGTGCATTGCAGAGGATTTTATGCGCCATCCGGGCAAGGGTGCGATCGGCGCCTTCATGCCCTCGGGCCCTGGCTTTCTGAACGATCACAAAGTCATGGCGGAAGGCTTTCTCCGTGCCTGGACGAACCTTGGTGTGCGAAGCCAAGGCGTTTTGGCGGAACTGTCTCGCATCTACTATCAAGCCCACGAGCCGCGGGATAATCACTCGCGAATGTTTCTGTTCCTCGGAGATCCGACGCTTCGCCTGCCGCCCGGCAAGAGCGGGGAAGAGAAGGCGCTCAGACCATCGGATGCAAGGCTGGTCCGCCTTGGCGGAGACGTGCTTCTGGAGGAATTGAACGAGTTGGGTCCGGAGGAGGCCCCGTCTGGCAAAAAGGCGTGGTCTCTCGTGATCGGAAATCAAATGGAGGAGGCGCGAACGGCCCATTTGGTGAGTGAGCTGCGGACTGCGGATGGCGCGGTACTCCAGCGCGAGGAAGAGGATTTGGAGCTGGAACCCCGGGAGCGGATCTTTCGGAAGATCGGTTTTGATGTGCCTGGTCCTGGTGGATATACGGCCCGGTTTCGGCTTGAGCATCCCAGTCATGCCTGGATGAAGGACAACCTGCCGAGCCGCTCTGCAAACAAGTTCTTCATCGTTCCAGAATCCGGCAGGGGCAGGGTCGAGATCGCCCGGGAAAGCATTGAACTCTCTTCGGCCACCGGCGTAAGCGGCTCACCCAGGCTGGCCATGATCGTATATAATACTGGCTCGGACGATCGTAACGTGGTCATCACGGGCCGGGTCGTCTATAAAGGGCGCCAGGCGGACACATTCGAACGGCCCCAGTTCCGAGTCGCCGCCGGAAGGAGCGCACTCGTGAATGAAAGTGTCTCCCTCCCCCTGCAAATCGAAGAGCCAGTGGAAATCGAGGTCGCGATGGAAACAATAGACGATCCAGAGAGTCGCGAACCCCAGAGGGTGTTTTGGGATTTCCCGCCGGCAAAGCTTCCCGATCTCGCGATCGTGCCTGGTTCTGTCGAAGTCTCTCCGCGGCCTTTGTCCGACGGACTGACGGTCTTTGTGGACCTGCAAGTCGAGAATCGAGGCAGAGTGCCTTCTCCGCCGGTGGAAGCCGGACTCTTTCTCGATGAGAGTTTTGAACATGGAGAGGTGTTGCGCGATATGACGGGGAGCGATCTGATCTCGGTCGCTCCCATTGCGCCGGGAGAGAGCCGGAATATACGGTTGCGTTGGGATCCCGCAGATAATGCGGGGCGCTATGAAATTTTTGCTCGTATTGACGCCTCGGACCGCCTGATCGAATCGGACAAATCCAACAACAGCCTTCCCATTCCCCTTCATGTGCGCGAGAAGGCAGATCTGGAGCCGGGCGAACTGATCGTCGGCCGGGGCCAAGAGCGTGGCGATGTCGTTCTGATTGCCAAGGTGGCCAACAAGGGCGAAACGGACGCGAAATCTGTTTCGGTGAGTTTCTATGAATCGCGCCAGCAAACCGAGGAAAACAAGATCGCTGAGGTTTTGCTCGATCGTGTTCCCGCCGGGGAAACCGCCGAGGCGGTTCATGTCTGGCAGGTGCGTGATCTCGATTCACTGTCCGAGGAGATGGCGATCACCTTTACCGTGGCGCTCAAAGGGAGCCAAATGCGGGCTTCCTCCGTCGTCGATGAATAAAATGACACCCCCCGGCGGTGGAGAGCGGATGCGGCCTCGAGCCTTCGTGGTTGCGCTTCTTGGCCTCCTCTCGCTGCTCCAAGGATGCGCGTATTTCGCGGGTCCGGGATCGGACTCCCGGCCTTCGCCGGGCTCCCGGCCCGTTGTGCTCTGGGTGGACTGGGCTGGCACGGGCGAGCGCCTCCGAGACCCGTCTTTGCGCAATCGTTTCTGCCAGGCGGCGCGGGCCTCGGGAGTCACGCACCTGGCCATCGAAGCCAGAAGTCAAGACGGGCAGGAAGTCTTCTCGAACCAGCAGGGCCTGATCGCCGCCGCCAAGTCGGAACGGCTCGGCGTGATGGCGGCGCTTCCGTTGTTCATCGCCAGCCCTGATGACCCCGCCGAATGGACTTCCCGGGAAGCGCGGTGGAATGGTTCGCAATATGAACTTGCGCCTTTGTATAGACGGGAAGGGTTTCCGCGGCTTCTTTCTCCCGCATGCCCGGAGGTCGTCGAGCGCGAATTGAAAGCCATCGAGGAACTGGCCTCGGAACCCGATGTCCAGACGATTATTCTCTCCGGCCTGGGATTCGGCTCGGTTCTGGCCGACGCCGGCCCTTGCGGGAGGCGGGCTTTCGAAGGATGGCTGGGCACCACGCTCAAGCAATGGCCCGGCGCCTTGACAGGGGCCAGTCCTCCGGATTTCCCATACAGTCCGGAAGGTCGAGGGCCTCTCTGGGATGCGTGGATCGCATGGCGTGCTTTGGTAATGAAGGATTTTCTTTTGAGCGCCCGCACTGCAATCGCCATGGCGGCTCCCGAATCTCCACCGGGGCTGGCCGGACTCGCTGATGGGCCCTACCAGGTTCATCAAAGGCAGGGGTGGAACTGGGCCGTGCCTGAGGCTGAAATCGAGCAGGACCACCCCTGGTTGCCGGCCGAGTATTCCCGAACCAGCAGCGGCCACCTTGTCCGAGCCGTCGCGCTTGGGTTCTGGGAACCTGGCTTGCTTGATCAGAAAAAAGCTGAATCCGCGGGCTATGCCTGGTGGGCTTCCGTGGAAGGCACCATGCTGACGGCCAAGGCGGCTCTGCCCGATGATTCCTCAATGTGGGGAGCTGTTGAAATTTCGGAAGATGCGAACTGGCCAGCCGCCATCGAGCGCATTCGGCGGCGCGGCGGGGGAGTCATCGTGCTGGCTGCTTCGGACTTGCTCGACCGCCCCGAAGGATTTCAGGAATTACGACTGGCGCTTGGCCGGTGAAGCTGGCCCCCTCCACTCACTCGACATCGTCATCCTGATCCGAATCCGCTGTCGCTTTCGGCAAATCCTTCAGATGCTTGCCCGATTTGAACGTGACAACTTTGTGGGGCGGGATCGGATAAGCGACCTTGTTTTTCGGATTCCGGCCGATACGCGGTTTCCGCTGTTTCACCTGGAAGACGCCAAAATCGCGGATCTCCAGGCGCTGATCGCGGATGATAATATCCCTCATGCTGTCGATGATCGAATCGACAACGAAAAGGGCGTCCTTGTCCTTCATGTAGAGATCGGCCGCAACGCGCTTGATAATATCTGCCTTAACCATGGCCCGCCTTTCGCCTCGTGTGAAGGGTCGCTCGTCGATTGAGAGGCACTATGTCTCTCATTTCACTCAAGTTGCAAGCCGAAAAGGGGCCTTCTTCGTGGGCTCCCCCGAAACTCGGAAAACAACATGGGCCGATCGAAACGACTGTTGCTGATGGGCGTCTCTTTGGCATCTTTTCCTGGAATGCTCAAGGGGAATAAGTCACAGGGCAGGAGGGATGAAAACGGTCCCGGTTCGCGAGGAACCAGGACCGCATCACTTCTACCCCTATGACGAAGAAGACTCGTCTTTTATTTCCTTCACTACATGCCAGCCGGGCTTTCTCAGCTCAGTAGAGCATCCAGTCTTTCACGTTCGTCGGAGCAGGGAGCGTCCAGGACTGGCTGGCGCTGTGTTCCCACGTGGCGAGGTCGTCGATTTCCGCCGTGCCGCGATGACCCGTCAGAACGATCTGGCCGGAGGCGTTGGGTGCCTGCGCCGTGAGATCGGCTGAAGCTGTGCCGCCGAGCGGCGAGCCGCCCAGCGAATCGCTGACAAAGGAGGAGAAGTTATTTCCATCGCGCTGGATATGCAGGAATGCCGTTTCCGTTGCTGGATCCCAAAGACCGTCCAGGGAAACGGAAGTTCCGAAGACAGAGGAAGACCAATCGATGGCCGTCGTGGCGCCAAAACCCTTGGCCCCGCCACATTCCACGATGTGGAGACTGGGATTATTGGCTCCGTTGATGGAACCGCTGGTCGATCCGTCGAGAAGGACGCCATAGCGAGCGCCCTCGTTCGTCCGGTTGTCCAGACCGATGCTCAACTGGGCCAATGCGTTGGAATCCTCGATCAAGTCAACCACGCAAGCCAGATCAATGTCCCCATACCACGGATACTCAGCGCCATTCCAGCGGCTTGGAACCCGGCTGTAAAACTCCGAGGAAGTGGCCGCCCCGCCGCGGACAGTCAGAATTCCATCACCCTGAAGGTCCGGACGTGATCCGCCGACCTGCGGCGAGCTTGCGGCGAAATTAAAGATGCGCATGCCGCCTGAGCCACCTTCATTTACGTCGGGGTTCGGCTCGGCAAACCAGTTGGCCAGGTCGATCCCGCTGCCATCGAAATCATCGTCCAAAAGGACGGTACTTGTCGCGGTCTCTGACATCGTGATGCTTTCAAGAGCGGCATCAAACTCAAAGCATTTCAGGAAGAGCAACCCGAAGTCCGCCGAGTTCGGGACGGCCGAAACATCGCGGGTGGTGGTACCAAGCTGAGTCGCGCCGTCGGCTGTTTCCAGCGTCACTGTAATATCGGTGCCGCTGCGTGTGACGGTCATGCGATAACTCTGGGAGCCATCCACCGCAGGTGCGGGGCTCAGAGCGACGTCGGATCCTCCATAGCCTCCACCCGGCGCGTCAAAGACTCCGAGACGATAGCTGCCGCCGTCTTCGAACACATCCGCGTCGAATTGGCTACCGCCCGCTGTCGCCCCAGAAAGTCCGACAGAAAAGAAGGCGCCGGACGCTGTGGCATTGAAAGTCAGAACGGTTTCGACTTCGACATCGGCGGTATGTTCCGCCGTGCTGACAAGCACGTCGGTTGCATCGTCGTCGTCGGCAAAGACAAGTTCCCCGCCGGCAACGCTGACGTTTCCATTGGCGACAGAACCGGACTGATCAAAGTGACCGGTCCAGAGTTGCCAGCTGTTTTTTTCAAAATTGTCATAGAAAATAGGATCACCCGGCGCAGAGAGCGCGATCGATCCGGTGAACATGGTGAGCGCTGCGGCGCTCGTCGCTGCACACAGAACTTTCTTCATATTGAGAGCCTCCTTTGGCTGTGATGAATTCAGAGAACATTGTAACCGCTTACTCAATGCAAGCTCTTTTTTGTATCGCTCTAATGAAAAAATGCCATGAAAGCAGCTCTTGAGGCGAAGGCTACTCCATGGCAAATTTCTGCTGGGAACAATAAGTATTTCGTGTAAGTGCAATAGAATCAGTACTTTGATAGCCCATATCCCAAGGCATCAGAGCGATGAAGAAGCGGGGCGAAAAGAGTTTCGGCTGTTTTGCAAAGAGGGAGAAGTTGAGCGGTTTTTTTTATTGCGCAGGGAATTGAATCTGCTAAATTACTTACCGATTAAATTTAATCACGTCATTAAATCGAAGACCTTCCTCCCACATTGCCAGGTAATTCTCCAGCGGCACATAGCCGGTGATTGAGTTTCCGCTCCCAAGCGCATAGCGCCCTCCCGGCATGCAATGTTCCAGTGTCCGGCGGGTTCGCTTGCGCACTTCTTCTGGGGTCGCCCGGGCAAGGAAATCGATGTCGATCCCGCCCAAAACGCCGATTCGGCGGCCATATTGTTCAGAGAAGTCCGTTACCGGCGTCACGGAATCTTCGAAGGAGTGTTTCGCGTCGATTCCGACGTCCTCGATCAGATCTTCCATCAATTCATCCACCTTGCCGCAGGAATGGAGGAAGTAGCGCTTCCCCTTCTCATGGGCAATGGCCGCGGCTTTTTTGTGGAGCGGAAGGACGTTTTCCCTCAGCCAGTTCGGAGAAACGAGCGTTTGGGTTTTAAACCCCATATCGTCTGCGGCCCAGATGACTCCGATGCACTCGAAGTCGCAGAGCAGCCGGATGTAGTCGAAATAGACCTGGCTGATTCTTTCGAGAAGCACGTCGATGATTTCCGGCTCGTCATACATATTCAGGAAGAGGCTCTCATAGCCCATGAGCCAGGTGGAGCATTCGAAAAACTGGGCGGCGAGGTCATAGGCTTTCATGCCCTCTGGCAGATTCGCCTCCGCCCATTCAAGGGGACGTGTATCGAGCCGGGAAATGTCTGGCCACGGATAGTTCTCCAGGTCTTTCCAGTTCTGGATCGGGCCCGCATGCTCGTGGACCGTATAGCCCTGGCCGGTCTGGCGCGTTGCGGCGGTGGGGTCGGACGCAGAGGATTGCACGTTCATGCGGAATTCGCTGTCCGGAAGGTGGATGCGGACGAGGTCATAGCCGAGTTCTTTAGCCAACGCAGCGTCGCGCGCAGGTCTATATTCCGGGTCTTCGAACGAATATCCGGGTTTGGCGATGGAGAAGTAATCGCAAAGGCCATGCTTTGCCGCTTCATCGAAGTAAAGCTCAGTGAAATGGACGCGTCCGGGCGGGCGGCCTTCACAGACCGTGGCGATGAAGGATTCGAAGTCCGGGTCGGGCGTTTTGCCGTTTTTTTTCATGAGCGCCCCTCGTGATTGTGAATGGGCTCATGGAGAAGGAGAGGGCCGCGTCCGGTCAAGGGCGAGTTGTATGCGCTTACAATTCTTCCCCAAGAAGGACGTGGATCAAAGCGGCTCCCGGAGAAATCCCCGATCCAGTTAACGACCTTTATAGAGTGGGCCGAAATTCGCGCAGGCTCGGAAATCTGCCCCTTCGGTCTCGGCCGTCCCAAAGGCCCCCCACACATGGGGGCGGAAGAGGTCGCTCTCATCCAAGTTATGCATGTAAACGGGAATGCGCAGGATGGAGGCAAGGGAGGCCAGGTCCGCCCCGATATGGCCATAGCACAAGACGCAATGGTTAGCCCCCCAATTGGCCATGACAGTATAGACGTCGCGGAAAGCGCCCGCGCCGTTGGTGCGGGGCGCAAACCAGGTCGTCGGCCATGTCGGATTGGTGCGTTCGTCGAGAGTCTTGTGAGTTTCAGCGGGCAAATCCACGGACCAGCCTTCGGCGATTTGCAGTCCCGGTCCGAGCCCTTTGATCAGGTTGATGCGGAACATCGTCATGGGCATGCCGCCACGGGTTTTGTAATGGCTCGACCAGCCGCCGCCGCGGAAATACTCGCGCATGCCCGCATGCCAAGTCGTCGCGCGAAGGCATCTTTCGACGTCCTCCTCCGTCACTTCCCAGTGGGGTTTCATCACAGGTGCGCTGTCGCGCGTCATCTCGCCTGTTCCGTCGAGAGCGGCCGGACCGCTGTTGATCATATGGAGGATGCCGCCCGCCGCGCGGCCCTCGAGCGTGTGTCCTGTCGCCCGCTTGGTTGATGACGGGCTCCAGAACGTGCGGACGTCGGCGAAGATTTGCGCCGTTCCCGTCAGGAGATGGCCAAGCAACATGGTTGCGCCATTGAGAGAATCGTTTTCCGTCGCAACGAGGAAGGGGGCGCGGATCCCATTCCAGTCGAAGGAAGTATTCAGGATCGCCTCCATAAAATCGCCGTTGGGCATGAAGTCGGTCCACTGGCGCTGGCCCTGGAAACCGGCGGCGATGGCATTGCGGCCGAGGGCTTCCTCTCCCCATCCCATCTCTTGGAGCTTGGGGTTCCCGGTCATCAGGTCGCGCGCGATGAGGGCCATTTTGATCGAGATGTCCCAGGCTTCGTCTTTCTCCTCGCGGCCCTGCTGTTTCTCCGGGGGATTGTCGTCTCGGCCTTCGGGACAATGCTTTTTCACCCATTCGCGGGCACGTTGAAACTCTGCTTTATCGTAAATTCCCCTGTCTATGCGCCGGATGAACTCCGACATGTCGACCGTCTCGACGCGCATGCCCAGATAATCTTCGAAGAAAGCATGGTCGAGGATGGAACCGGCGATTCCCATGGAGACGCCGCCCATGGAGAGATACGTCTTTCCGCGCATCGTGGCCGCGGCAAGGCCGGTCCGCGCAAAGCGAATAATCTTTTCGCGCACATCCGCTGGGATCTCCTGGTCGCCGGCATCCTGGACCTCGCGGCCGTATATACTAAAGCAGGGAAGGCCCTTTTGCGCGTGTGCTGCCAGCGTGGCGGCGAGATAAACGGCGCCGGGGCGCTCCGTGCCATTGAATCCCCAGATCGCCTTGGGCGTCAGCGGGTCCATGTCCATGGTCTCGAAGCCGTAACACCAGCAAGCGGTCACCGTGAGCGACACGCCGACACCCTCGCGCTCGAACAAGTCTGCGGCTTTGGCCGACTCCGCGATCCCGCCAATGCAATGCTCCGGGATGACGCATTCAATCTGCTCTCCGCTGGAATGGCGCAACTCGCTTTGGATGAGACTGGCCACGTTCCGGGCCATCTGCAGGGTTTTCTCCTCCAAAGATTCCCGAACTCCGCCAAGGCGGCCATCAATGGCAGGGCGAATCCCGATTCTGGGCAGCCGGCCGATCAGGGTTCTGTTTGCTCCGGACATCCCGATTCTCCTTTCCGCTGCGCCTGGCGAGGCTCGCGGACCGATCTGAGTTTCAAAAATCAGGGGACTGCCCGTCGGGCGAGGGGTCAATCCTATTGAATGAATACGGTTTCAGGGGGGGCGGTATCAGAAAGCCCCGGCGCTCGGCCGGGGCTTTTCGGACTCCGATTGGCGGGTTTGGATCAGCCCATGACGGATTTCGCCTTGGCCACCACATTTTCCGTGGTGAAGCCGAATTCCTCGGCAAGCACCTTCCAGGAGGCCGATGCGCCGAACTGGTCCTGGCTGACGGTTGTGCCCTCGCGGCCGATATAGCGTTGCCAGCCGGTGGAGACCCCCGCTTCGACGGCGACGCGGGCCGCGCAGGACTCTGGCAGAATCTTCTCCTTGTAAGAGGCATCCTGGCGCTCGAACAGCTCCCAACTTGGCAGGCTGACAACGCGGACGCTCTTTCCCTCTTTCTCCAACTCGCGCGCCGAGTCCACGCAAAGGGAAAGCTCCGATCCCGTGCCGATCAGGATGGCGTCGAGGCTGGAAGAATCCTTTTCTGGGCGGAAGACATAGCCGCCTTTGTAGAAGTCTCCCTCTCCGCCGGAGAATTCTTTCGCATCGCGATCATAGACGGGAATGTTATGGCGGGTGAGGATGAGGGAAACGGGGTGCTGCGTCTCGCGCAGCGCGGCGATCCAGGCCTGTGCTGTTTCGATGGCATCGCCGGGGCGGATCACAATCATGCCGGGAATCAAGCGAAGCGCCATCACGTGCTCAACCGCCTGGTGCGTCGGCCCGTCCTCGCCAAGGAAAATCGAATCGTGCGTATAGACCCAGATCGAAGGGCATCCCATGAGGGAGCCAAGGCGCACGGCTCCGCGCATGTAATCGCTGAAGGTCAGGAAGGTCGCGCCAAAGGCTCGGAAGCCACCCTGGAGATTCATGCCATTGACAATGGCGCCCATGGCGTGCTCGCGAACGCCGAAGTAGAGATGGCGGCCGGTGAGTTCGTTGTGCTCGACGCGCGTATCTTCCACGATGGCGTTGGTGGAGACGCTGAGGTCCGCCGATCCGCCGACGAGGAAAGGCACTTTCGAGGCGAGCGCTGACAAGGCGGCCTTGCTTGCTTTGCGGGTGGCCAGAGGTTTTTCGAGATCGTATTTGGGCAGAACGGCTTCGAGATCATCCGGCACCACCTGCTGGAAATGTGTCTCCAGAAGGTCGGCGGCGTCCGGGTGGTCTGATTTCGCTCTCTTCACGAGTTCCTGCCACTCGTTGTAATACTTTTTCAGTTCCTGGGCGCGATCTTTCCAGGCCTTTTTGTCTTCCTCGGGCACATGGAATTCCTCGAGAGGGATGCCGAGAGCTTCCTTGGTTTTGTCTCCTTCTTCCTTTCCAAGAGGAGCGCCGTGGACGCCGCTGGTTCCGGCCTTGTTGGGCGAGCCATAGCCGATAATCGTTTTGCAGCAAATGATCGACGGGCGTTCTTTTTCTTCCTGCGCATCGAGAATCGCATCGGCGACAGCCTGGTGGTCATGGCCGTCGACACGCTGCACATGCCATCCCATGGCCTCGAATTTTTTGACGGTCACTTCGTTGCTGAAACTGAGCGTCGTCGGCCCGTCGAGAGAGATGTCGTTGTCGTCGTAGAGGTAGATCAAGTTGCCGAGTTTCATATGACCGGCAAAGCTGGCGGCCTCCTGGGCCACGCCCTCCATGAGGTCGCCGTCAGTGCAGAGGACGTATATAAAGCTATCCAAGGGGCAGAAGTTCTGGCGATTGACGCGCGCGGCCAGCATCCGGTCGGCCAGGCCAAAACCCACGCCGTTGGCAAAGCCCTGTCCCAGGGGGCCCGTGGTCGTTTCGATGCCGGCGGTCAGATGGACTTCGGGATGGCCCGGTGTTTTGCTGCCGAATTGACGAAAGTTTTTCAGCTCTTCCAGGGGCAGGTCGTACCCGGCAAGATGGAGCAGCGCATAGACAAGCATCGAACCATGCCCGCCAGAAAGGATGAATTTATCGCGGCCGATCCATTTCGGGTCGCCGGGGTTGTATCGAAGAAAATGATACCAGAGGGTGACGGCAAAATCCGCCGCGCCGAGCGGAAGCCCGGGGTGGCCGCTGTTGGCGGCATTGGTTCCATCGATGGCGAGTCCCCGGACGGTGTTGGCAAGCTGGCGCAGCTTTTTGCCGTCCACCTTAACCGGAGTTCTGCCAATTGTTGCGGTCTGCATAAGACGACTCCTGGCGGGAATATTGATGGAACAAAAGCGCTTTCCACCTCGCGGTGTCAAGCAAGGCGCTTTCGTCTCATGGGTGTTTGTTAACAATAACTCTCCGCCACTTTCGTGGCGAGGGAGTTATTTCAAGTGTGTCCTGTCCAAGGAGAAGGAAGCAATTACTGGAGTTGTTCTTCGACGAGTTTCTCCAGATCGAGCGCCATGGGGTGTCCGCGTTCGGCAATGCGACCGTCCTTCCCGATAACAAACGTTGTCGGAATCGAGGTCACGGCGAAGGCATCATCGAGCCCGCCTCCTCCCTGGCCTGTCCATCCGTGGCTCAGGTTGGTCCAGCCTTTCTTTTCAATGTGCTTCTCTGCGAGGCTTTTTTCCGCGTCCACGCTGACGGCGAGAAGCTTCACGTCGTCGCCCCACGCCTCTTTTTTCTCAACTGCAAGCTTGTCGTATTTCTCCATTGCTGGCTGGCACGGTGGACACCACGTGGCCCAGAAATCCACGACCACGACCTTCCCTTTGTAATCCTCGAGCGAGTGCTTCGTGTCTTCGTAAAGATCCGAAAAGGCCACTGCCGGGGCGGAATCGCCTTTCATTGGAGGAACTCTGAATTCCTTGGTTTCGCCACTCCCCGCAGTCACACGCCCTGCGACCATATCATTCCCCAGCGCGACGAGATACTGCTCGCCCTCTTTTAGTCCGCTGACCTCCAACATTCCCGATTCGCTCGTGGTGCCAGTGGCCGCTTCATACAGACCCACGTTCTGAATTTCCTTCACCAGCTTAATATCGAGGTTTGATCGGGGGGAATCGTCGAGTGTCAGCAGTTTGGCGCTGACCGTTGCGTTGCCTTGGAGGGATTCCGGCTCGAAAGGAATGTATTCCACGCGGACCGTCTGGGTTTCGTTGTCAGCAACGGAGACCTGCTCGCCATAGTAGAAGGCGCCAGGCTGTCCGGCATCGCCGATCGAATCTTTTTCGCCGGTATAGACGAAGACCGCGTAGTCGCCTTCTTCAATGCCGTCAAATTCGACAGTAAATTCGTTCTTGGTGAAGCTTTGGCTCTCCACGACTTCCCGTTCGCCGGATTGCTTGTTGAACCTCAGCACTTCCACCGTGGCTTTCTCGAAGGGAGCTTTGGCCTCTTCGGGCACATCGAAGACGACGCGCAGATCCGGCGCTTCCTTTGCCGGCTGGCTGTCTTGCGCTGAGAGGCCGGCGACGGCACAGGTGAGGGCGACCGCGATCGCGGCCATGAGAAGTTTTTTAACGGGGGACATGGTCCTTCTCCTTGGCTTGTGTTTCCCTCCGGCGCTGGCCGGTGGGAATTGTGGAGGAGCGATGTCTGTGCCGGTTGTGGCCCGGCTTCTCCCGGTCAAATCGGCTTCCAAGGCGGCGCGGAGAGCGGGCGCCCGTCATTTTGACGCCCCTCATTGTGCCAGAAAGGCTCGATCAGTCTCCGCTGTCCCAGCGGCAGCACACGTTGAGCTGCTTGGCCGCTGCGACCTCGTCGAGGCGGCCCGTGGGCAGGTCTCTCGGCGATGCCTTCAGGGCCTCGGGGTCCTCGTCCGCTTCCCGGGCGATTTGCTTCATGGCATCAATGAAGTGATCGAGGGTCTGCTTGCTTTCGGTATCCGTTGGCTCGACAAGCAAGGCTTCCTGGACGAGAAGGGGGAAGTAGATCGTGGGGGCGTGGATGCCCAGATCGAGCAGCCGTTTGGCGACGTCGAATGCCTTGACGCCCTTTTCCTTCTCCGCATTTCGGACGGTGACCAGAAACTCGTGCTTGCAGAGCTGGCCGAAAGGTTTCTCGTAAAGCTCGGGAAGCTGGCTGAGGACATAGTTGGCGCCGAGCACGGCGCTGTTGGCGACATCCCAAAGTCCCTGGCCTCCCTGCATCAGCGCATAGGAGAGGGCTCGAACCACGACGCCGGCGTTACCATGGAAGCCCATCAGGCGGCCGATTGTTTTCTCCGGTGTATACAAGGAGTAAGACCCATCGGATTTCCGGTGGACGTGGGGATCGGGAAGATAGGGGGCGAGGTGGCTCTTCACTCCGACCGGCCCCGAGCCGGGGCCGCCACCGCCATGGGGCGTCGAGAAGGTCTTGTGCAGGTTCATGTGAATGACGTCGAAACCCATGTCGCCCGGGCGGGCGCGTCCAACGATGGCGTTAAGATTGGCGCCGTCGTAATAAAGCAGGCCACCCGCTTCGTGAACGAGACGCGAGATTTCAAGAATGTCTTTCTCGAATAATCCGCAGGTATTCGGATTGGTGAGCATGATGCCGGCGGTGCGATCGCTCAGCGATTCGCGCAGCGAGTCCATATCGATGCGGCCATCCTCCCCGGACTTGACTTCGCGGACCTTGAAGCCTGCAAGAGCGGCGCTGGCGGGATTGGTGCCGTGAGCGGCATCGGGCACGATCACCTCGTCGCGATCCGATCCCCGGTCGCGGTGATAGGCGCGCATAATGGCCATGCCGGTGAACTCGCCCTGGGCACCCGCCGCGGGGGCGAGGGTGACCTCGTCCATTCCGAGCACCGGTTTGAGGAATTCCTGGAGATCGTGAAAGATTCCAAGAAAGCCCTGGATATCTTCTTCTTCCTGGAGCGGATGCAGCCGCGCAAAGCCGGGAAGCGCCGCCATCTGCTCGTTCACCCGAGGGTTGTATTTCATGGTGCAGGAACCGAGCGGGTAGAATTGTCCATCGATGGAATAATTCTTCTGGCTGAGGCGCGTGAAGTGCCGCACGGTATCCAGCTCGCTCACTTCGGGGAGTGAGGGGGGCTTCGCGCGGCGGAGGGACTCGGGGATGGCCGAGAGCGCTTCCTTGCGTTCCTGCTCGTCGGCGCAGGGTGGCGTAACGCCCCGGCGTCCGGGCCTCGAAAGTTTGTCTATCAGGGTAACGGGCTTGGCGTACATGCTCTCTCCTTCAAATCGGTCGATGATTCAGGCAGGATGGCTCGTCATGAACGAGCGGATTCCGCTCACGGTGTTGCGCACTTCCTGCTGGGTGAATTCGTTGTACTTGCCGTAGAGGGCTTTGATCCGCAGTTCGTTCCAGGCCTCTACGTTTCGCTTGTCTCGCTGGCCATATATATCGAGCGCTGCAAGATCATCATTCATTTGCGAGACATTCTTTGGGATTCGTTTCCCATCGAGCATTCTGTGGATTGTCACGTCGTGTTTGGTGCAGAGGCGCCTGAGGTGTTCGGCCAGGACGCTTCCCGCAAGGACGGCGGCGGGGTTCTTGAAGCCGTCCTGCACAAGGCGGTCCGCCATTTCCAGAAAATCGCTCAGCAGGTCCCCATGAATCAGTTCTTCCGCCGTGCGAAGATTCTGCTCGGAGAGGTCTTCCTTAAGCGCCAGGAGGATCGCTTTCAGCCTTTCCGAGGTCTGACGGGTGTTCTTGCTCGGGTCGTGGAACCGTAAAACGTCCTGGCACATGCGGACATAGATGCTCTTCTGCGGCGCCAGCCGGAGAATCGCGCTTGCGTAGCGCGTAATCCGCTCGAAATAGAATGCGTCTCCTTCCGGTTCGTTGCGCCGCACCTGGAAGATGGGAACGCCTTCTGGTGTTTCTCCGATCACGCTTTCGATCTGCTGGATCATGGCATCTATGTCCACGAGAGCCTCCGCTTATCGCGTTATTCACCGTCCTGCTGGTGTGGAGCTTTTCTCGAGAACCTCTCCCGCGGCTTTTGTATAGTTGGCTATATCGGCGGGTTTGGTCAGCTCTGTGCAGTTCACCAGAAGCAGGTTCTCCGCATCCGGCAACTGGGGAAACCAGCGTCCAACCGGAAAGCCCGCCAGAATGCCGTGATCCTCTTTCATGCGTTGAAGGAATTCTTCCGCGGCAATTGGGAGGCGAACCGTCGTTTCGTGGAAGAAGGGCGCGTTGTCATCGAAGTTCGCCGCCCCCGTCTCTTCCGTTAATTGGCGGACAAGCTGGGTTGTGCGGGCAAGCGAGGTTTCCGCGACTTCGCGCAGCCCTTCCTTGCCCAGAAGCGACAAGTAGATCGTCACCATGAGCGCGAACAGGCCCTGGTTGGTGCATATATTGGAGGTCGCTTTGTCCCGGCGGATGTGCTGCTCGCGTGTTTGCAGCGTCAGCACGTAGCCGCGATTGCCTTCCTCGTCGGTGGTTTCCCCGACAAGGCGTCCGGGCATTTTGCGGAGCAGGCGGCGTTTGGTGGCGAAAAAGCCGGCATAGGGCCCGCCGAAAGAAAGAGGAATGCCCAGCGGTTGGGCCTCGCCCACGGCGACGTCCGCTCCGTATTCACCCGGTGCGCGCACGACTCCGAGAGACGTCGGGTTGACCGCCGCAACGAGGAGGGCCTGGGCCTTGTCGGCCAGTGCGCGCGCGGCCTCTCCGTCTTCCAGCGCGCCGATGGCGTTGGGCGTGCAAACCACAACAGCCGCGGCTTTCTCCACTTCATCCTCCATGGCCTGGAAATCCGTTCGTCCGCCCTTCCTTGGGATCAGCCGGATTTCGACATCGATCTCGCGGAGGAATGTCTCGCAGACGGCCATCCACCCCGGGTTGAGCAACTCAGGCAGGTAGACGAGATCCCGGCGCTTGTCGCGGACGGCCATGGTCAACGCTTCGGCGAGGGCCGTGGCCCCATCATACATGGACGCGTTGGCGACCTCGAGTCCCGTCAGCGAGGCGATATGCGACTGAAACTCGAAGATGGATTGAAGTGTTCCCTGGCTCACTTCCGCCTGGTAGGGCGTATAGCTCGTCATGAACTCGCCCCGCGAGGCAAGGTAGGGGAGTGCCGCGGGAATAAAATGACGGTAGGCCCCCGCGCCGAGAAAGCTGCGCCCCGGCGGAAAGATGCGGTTTTGCGCGGCGCGTGTCTCGAAATACTCGGATGTTTCGTATTCGCTGTGCGCCGGGAGGTCCAGCGGTTGGTCCAGCAACAACTCGTCTGGAACGTCGCGATAGAGATCTTCCAGCGAGTCCACACCGATGGTGCGAAGGATTTCCTGGATGTCCTGGTCTGTGTGCGGCGTATATGCCATAGAATTCAGCCTTCCACGATTTTCTGGTAGTCGGTGTATTTCATGAGGGTTTCGGATTCACTTGGATCTGACACCTTGATTTTGACAAGCCAGCCACCGGAGAAGGGATCCTTGTTCACGGTCTCCGGGGCATCTTCCAAGGCGGGATTGACTTCCACGATCTCACCGGAAACAGGCGCATAGACTTCCGCGGCGGCTTTCGGTGATTCGATGACGAGGAGTTCATCGCTTTTGTTTACCTTCATGCCCGCCTCGGGCAAATCGACGAACACAATGTCTCCGAGCATGTGTTGGGCATGGTCGGTAATGCCTATCATGCGGGTTTCGCCTTCCGGTTCGATCCATTCATGGGATTCTGTGTATAGATAGTCTTCATGCGACACGCGCGTTGTCCTCCTTGGGGTTGGGTTGCTTATTTCTTGGAAAGTCCTGTTTTGACAAAGGGCGGTTTCACGACTTCCGCTTTCTGGCATCGGCCGCGGGATTCGATTTCCAGTTGATTCTTTTCCAGGGCCCCTGTGTCGATATACGCCATGGCGATTCCTGCCTGGAGCACCGGCGAGAACCCGCCGCTGGTCACTTCGCCCACGACCGCTTCGCCATCGCGTACCTTGTCGCCATGGCGGATCGGCCGGCGGCTGGCCGTGCGCAAGCCCATCAGGCGCTGGGCCGGACCCTCCGCCTTCTGCTTTTCCAGTGCCCGGCGGCCGATAAAGTCTTCTTCTTTTTTCCATCCCACGGACCAGGAAAGCCGGGCTTCCACGGGCGTTGTTTCCTCAGAAAGATCGTTGCCGTAAAGGCAGAGCCCGGCTTCCAGCCGCAGGGTATCCCGGGCTGCCAGGCCGCATGGCGCCGCACCCGCCGCGAGGAACTCGCGCCACCAGGATTCGGCCAGTTCCACGGGGCAAAGCAGCTCCGCACCATCTTCGCCTGTATAGCCAGTGCGGGAAAGGAGATGATCCCTTCCTTCATGGGCGAAGGTGTGGGTGGTGAAGGGGCGCGTTCCTGCCCACTGGCCGTATGGAACGCACTGCTCGAGAATGCTCAGAGCTTGCGGTCCTTGGATCGCGATCATGGCCCAGTGCTCGGATTCATCGGCGATTTCCAGCTCGTGAAAACCGAGAGCCTTGGCCTGTTGTATGATCCAGTCGAAGTCCTTTTCACGCGTGGCCGCGTTCACGACGGCGAAGTATTCATCCTCCGCGAGGCGGGAGATAATGAGATCGTCGAGTACGCCGCCCTGTTCGTTGCAGAGCTGTGTATATTTCGCTTTGCCGTCGGCGAGGCGCGAGATGTCTCCGGGAACGAGTCGCTGGAGGAAGGCGAGGGCTTTCGCGCCGCGAATTCTCACCTGGCCCATGTGGGAAACATCAAAAAGCCCGCACGTGGTGCGTACGGCGTTGTGCTCGGCCAGTTGGCCAGCCTCGTACTGGACGGGCATTTCCCAACCTGCAAAGGGCACCATGCGCGCATGGTGATTGAGATGGGCGGAATAGAGGGGTGTGCGTCGAAGTGCCTGGGTCATGGAGCGGCGGCTTCCTCGGTATCGGAATCCATACGAGGCTTTCGCCTCGCCGCTCCCGCTCTGTCCTGGCACCTGAGAGATTGCCTCGCGGAATCGCGCAGGCTGCTCCTTCGGTGGGCCCTTGTTTTTGCCGGGCCTCTCTCCAGAGGACCGTCAGCTCGCCGTCCCTTTTGCCTGAGAGTTTGCTGGGAGCACTTTACCCCTTCGGCGCCGGGATTTTTTCACCCGGTCTCTCCGGCGAGCATCTACCGGTTTCGCGCGGGACTCTACGGTCCCATGGCAAACTTGTCAAACAAAGAGGGCCGGAATTCCCCTGAAAAAGCGAAAGCCCCTGAAAACAGGGGCTTTCAATCAGTCCAAATTTCAGAGTTCAGCGGTTAGATGGTAAAATTCGGCACATAGTCTTTCTGCCTTCGCTGGTCTTCATCCAGTAAATCCTGAAAGGTGGTATTGTCGTAGATGTCCGCCACGGCCTTTTCCACGCGCTGCCACAAAGGGAGAAAAACACAATCTCCCTTCAGTGCACAGACATTCTCAGGGTCTTCATAGACACATTCGACGGGGCCGAGGGGTCCCTGGACAAAGCGGATCACTTCGCCAACGGTTAACTCCTGGGGGCGCCGCCTCAGATAATAGCCGCCCTCTTTTCCCCGCCGCGACTCGGTAAAGCCGCCTTGCTTTAATTCGTTAAGGATTACTTCGAGAAAGCGAGAGGGGATATGCTGCTCCTCGGCAATGTCGCTGATTTTAGCGGGGCCTTGCTCGAATCGTTTCGACAACGCGAGCAAGGCCCGCAGGGCATATTGACATTTCTGGGTAATCCCCATGGTTTCTATTCCTTAGGCTTTCAGGGCCTCGGCACCGATCCGATGGCTCCAGTCTCCGAACGCCTCGCCATCCTGGCGTTCTTCTTTCCATCTCCGAATCAGAGCGCCGATTTCCTCGGCCAGGTCGTCAAAGGGCACTTTCTCTTTGAGGAGTTCGTTTGTGCGGGTGCCCTCGTAATCGCCCCCGACAAATAAGTTGTATTTCCCCGGGGCGCAACCAATGATGCCGATTTCCGCCATGGGAGGCCGCGAGCACGAATTGGGGCAGCCGCTCATGCGGATCTGGATGCGTTCGTCGCCAAAGCCCATCTCTTCCAATTGATCGAGAAGCGAGGGCATGGCCCGTTCCGATTCGGAAAGCGCCAGTCCGCAAGTCGGCAGGGCAACGCAGGCGATTTCGTGGCGCCGCAGCGTGCTGAGGTTGCCGTTCACGCCGACCGCCAGGCCCGTATCGTGGAGGATCTTGTCGATCTCCTCGCGGTTTTCCTGGGCAATGTTGGCCAGCACGAGATTCTGCTGGGGGGTGATACGAACTTCCGGGCGGAACTTCTCCACGATTTTGCGGAGATTCGTTTTCATGGGCTGCCCGGGACGATCAATGATCCGGCCGTTTTCGATGAACACGCCCACGTAATACAGCCCGGGCTGCTTCTGTTCGTGCCATCCCAGGTGGTCGTGATATTCCCATGCTTCATCGGGGATGTTGATCGGCGGTGCGATCTCCTTGCCCATGCGGCGTTCCATCTCTTCGTGGAACCAATCGAGCCCGACACGGTCGACAAGGTATTTCAGCCGTGCCTGCTTGCGATCGGTGCGGTCGCCATAGTCCCGCTGGATCGTGATCACAGCATCCACGGCGGCGAGGATGTCTCCTTTTTCCACGTATCCGACTGGTGTCGCGGCACGGGCGTAGGTGCTCGCGTTGCTGTGAGAGAAGCCAAGCCCCCCGCCGATCATGAGGTTGTAACCCTTGAGGACGCCTTTCTCGATCATGGCCACGATCCCGAGATCCTGCGTAAAGACATCCACGCAATTGTCTCCGGGAATCGTGATGCCAATCTTGAATTTACGAGGCATCCACGATGGGCCGTATATATCTTCATCTTCTTTCCGGATGGTGAAAGTGGGCGCGGCGCCCTTCTGGCGTTCGCCATCGATGAAGATGTCGTAGAAGGCATTGGTGCGGGGGAGAGTCCGGTTGGAAATCTCCCGGGCGAGATCGATGAAGACGTCACGCCCCGCCCACTCCTCGCGGGGATCGATATCGATTACGGGGCACGTCATGGTATTGCGCACCACGTCGCCGCAGGCTCCATAGGTCGTCAGCAACCGGTCGTTGAGCAGGTTGGACAGGCCGGCGAGCTTGTCCTTGCCAACGCCGTGAAACTGGATCGTCTGGCGGGTGGTCAGGCGGATCGATTTGTTGGAGAATCGTTCCGCCGCCTCGTCGATCACCAGGTACTGGTCCGGCGCCATCTGCCCGCCGGGCACCTTGGTGCGCACCATGAAGGAGTATTCCTTATCCAGGCCCTGCTTTTTCCGCTCGCGGCGTGTATCGCGGTTGTCCTGCTGATACATGCCAAAGTGCTTCATGAGCTGATAGGAGTCATGAGACACCGCGGGAGCATCGGGATCATTCAATTCCTCGCTCACGTTGCCGCGCAGGCCGTGGCTTTCCATCTTGATTTTTTCCACCTTCGACTTTTTATCGAAGGGTGCATCGATGCCGACTTCACGGCGGATCTCTTCCGGATCACGCCATTCCTTCTTGTCAGGCATTTGCTGGCTCCTTCCTCCGGCCCATGGCCTGCTCCTGCGTCGGGACGAACCCGCGGGATTCAAGCAACTGAACCACCGCGGTGACGCATTCTTCCAGGCTCTGTTTGCCGGTGTCGATTGTCAGGTCCGCGTTGAGCGGTTCTTCGTAGGGCGCGTCGATGCCGGTGAATCCCTTGATTTCTCCGGCGCGGGCCTTCTTGTAGAGGCCCTTCGGATCGCGCTCTTCACATACTCCGAGATCGGCTTTCACATAGATCTCGAGAAATGTTTCAGGCTGCAGATTTTTTGCCATGTCGCGGTCTTCGATATACGGGCTTATAAAGGCCGTCATATTCACGACGCTGGCGTCGGTAAACAGCTTGGCCACTTCGCCAATGCGGCGGATGTTTTCCTGGCGGTCTTCCGGTGAAAAACCGAGCCCCTTATTCAGCCCCTGGCGAATGTTATCGCCATCGAGCACATAGGTCAGCACGCCACGATCATGCAAAGCTCCGGCGAGTTCATTGGCGACCGTTGATTTGCCAGAGCCGCTCAGGCCGGTGAACCACAGCGTCGCACCGCGCTGGCCCAGCAATTCCTCGCGCATGGCGTGGGTGACTTTGTGGTGGTGCCACGTCAGGTTCGTGGCGGCTTTCGGGCCATCGGCGCCTTCCGCGGCTTTTTTCTTGTAGGCTTCGATGAGGATTTCGCTTGTTTCCGGGCGGATGACGCGTTCGTCGGGCTTCAGGCCGTCCCGGAGCTGTTGGCGCAGGACGCGTCCCGCAACGGTCACGGGCTTCCAGCCCTTCGGCGCATATTCCGCAATCAGCCCCACGCGGCCCAGCTCTTCGTAATAGGCGGCGAAGCCGACGTTGACGGGCTGGATTTGCAGGTCGCCGTGGAGGTGTTCGAACTTCTGCTGGGCGTCGAAATCACCCCAGATGTTTTCCCCGTCGTCATAGGGCGCATCGGCGTGCTTGCGGCCAATGATGATGTGGGAAAAGCCGTAGTTCTGGCGATAGATTGCGTGCATCAACGCCTCGCGCGGACCGCCATAGAACATCTTGATGTCCAGCGCGAATAAATCAAACACGTCATTGATATCATATCCCGCTTTCGACCAGATTTCCGGGTCGCTGTCGCCCTTGCCGAGAAGCTGGTGGTCCTTGAGATTCACGTAGGACTGCATGCGTATAGACGCGGGGACGTCATCGCCCTTTGTCTCGCCAACGAGCGGGTTCAAAACCACACCGGCCTTAATGCCGAGTTTGGTCAGGCTTTCCACTGCCCACACCATGGCGTATTCGTGGGCACGGTGGAGCGGGTTGCGCGTCTGGAAGGCGATGGCTGCCTGCCAGCCTTTTTCCGCGAGGCGTTTGCGCGTCTCGCGCGGCGGCATCACGTGGCGCCCGATGATGTCGTCGCCATAGTCGAAGGGAAAGACATGAATTTTGCCGCCCACAAGCCAACGGCGGTCGTCCTCAAGGGCAATCCGGGCACCAGGGTGGTCCATGCGTTCCGTGCCATAGACTTTCGTATTGTAATACTCTTTATCCCATTCGAACAGATCTTCCACTTCGAGCAAGGCGACTTCCTCTGCTCGCCCATCCACCAGGATCACCTTCTGGCCAACCTGGATGTGCTGCTTTTCGTCGTCGGTGACGGGAAGGGAGAGGGGAATGCCCCAGGCATAGTATTTCGCGCCGACGAGGATGCGCTCTTCCTCGAGAACCTGGTCGAAAACTTCCTTGGTCATGGGGCCATCGAGGGGCGAGAGGGCGCCATCGCCCCAGCGCCGGACCGTGGAAAGGTCGGCATCCGTTACGACAATGCGCGGAGCGTCCTTGGAGGATTCCTTCAGGCTTTTTGCCTCGCTCTCGGAAACAAGCCGTTCGTTCAGTTCTTGAAGGCCACCATGAGGCGGAAGGGGAAGTGTCATCTGCATTTTCTCCACTGTGTTGTGTTGGTTTTTATTTTCACTCGGCCTCAATTGAGGGGCCGAAAAAAAGTCCTAAGCTGATTCTGAAGTTGATTCTGAACCCGGGGCGGAAACCGCCGGCTCTTCGAGCGAAGCTTGAGGCTCGTTGGCCGTCAGATCTCGAATGGCGCCAAACCCCGCGGATTCCGCTTTGCGCCGGGGGGACTCTCCCAGCACCACCGCCTGGAGACTCGCCAGGGGAGCCTCCGGGAATTCGCCGGCAAAGCGATCAACCGCCGCTCCGCTGGCGAAAAAAACCGCATCCGCGTGCCGCCAGTCGATAGAGGCCGCTTTCCGGGGCGTCCGCCGATAGGCCGGGAACAGTAGGAGGGAGGCCCGGCTTCGTGCAACCAGTTCCGGGGCCAGGCCGCCCTGATACCCCTCGGCGCAGGGAAACACGACGCGCCTGCCCTCAACGTAGGGTGCCAGAAACTCGGCCAGCCCGCCGCGTTGCCCATCGACAGCGACCAGGTCGGGCACGAGGCAGAATTGCTCGAGTTCCGCGGCGGCCTCGCTGCCAATTGCGGCCAGCCGGCCGGTTAAGTGACGCGCGTCATGGCCGCTCTCGCGCAGTAATTCGAAAAACTCGCGCACTGAATGGCGATTATTGAAGATGATCCAATCCGCCTCGGTGGCTTCGGGCACCAGGGCGCGGCTCTTCTGCCGCGATTCCCCTTCCAGGCCCTCGATGCGCAGCAGTGGCCGCCAGAGAGCGGGTTTGTCAGGGAGGCGCTCGCCGAGGATGGGCGGGATTCGCGTCGTCGTGACAACGATGGCTTTTTCTTTTTCTTCTTCGACGGCGAAGGCAGCGGTTTCTCCAATGACCAGCACGGCTGGCGCCTCAAGGCCCGCGCGGCCCGCTTCTTCTTCCACTGTTTCCAGGGTCGCTCGGAGTGTTCGCTGCCGATAGGTGGATGCATCGCTGATGAGCGCCGCGGGCGTTGCGGGCGGAATCCCTTGGGCGAGAAGCTGCTCCACGATGTGGCTCATGCTTTTCATCGCCATCAGGTAAACGCGCGTGTCGCCATCATTGACCTTGGGAATCATGCCATGTTCGCCTCGGCCGGTGCTCACAGCGAAGCCGCGTGCCAACTTCCGATGAGTGAGGGGGATCCCCGCCGCGGCCGGTCCGGCTTGCACAGAACTGACTCCCGGAACAATATGGCAGCGGATACCCAGGGAACGCAGATGGAGCACCTCCTCCATGCCGCGGCCGAAGATCAAGGGATCGCCGCCCTTGAGGCGGACGACGCGATACCCGGCCTGGGATTCCTCGGCGAGGATTTCGTTCGTCCGTTCCTGTGGGACTTTTTTTCCACCGGGGGTCTTGCCGACATCGATTGTGCGGGTGGAAGGGGGAAGGTCCTGCAAAATCTCCTCGCAGCCCAGGCGATCGTGGACAACAACGTCGGCCTGGTGAAGCGCTTCGCGCCCCATGACGGTCAAAAGCCCTGGATGGCCGGGCCCCGCTCCAACGAGCCACACTTCGCCTTCGCACAACGCGCCATGCGGTGCGGGTTGGGAAAGGCGGCTCTGAGAGGCGAGGCGGAGGAGTTTTTCCACGGCCGATTCTTTCTCCTCGGATGATGATGGCTTTTCATGCGTCGCGGCATGGAAAGCTCTCGGACGTGGTGATGCAATAGGGAAGAAGCGGGGGGGGCGTCAAGGCTAAACCTTATTATTCCGATTGTAATAGTCGGGATTGACATGGCGGGCCGTTTCGGGCAGGACATCTGCAACACTGGCGAACAGATCCAATTTGTCCGCCGTCGGGGTGCAAAACAAATATGGCAAATCAAAAAACACCGGAAAAACGTGTCCTTGTCGTCGCTCATGGCTCGCGCAGCAGCCGCTGGGTTGCGGCCGTGAATGAATGGTTTGCGGGCTTTGCCCGCCGCTTGACCGATCTGAGCAAAGGCGGCATTGAAGCACGGCTTTCCTTTCTGGAAATCACAGATCCTCTTTTCGAGGATGCTCTCAAGGAAGAAGCCGCGGAGAAGAGTCCGTTGACGATCTTTCCCTTTTTTCTTTCCCGGAGCGGCCACGCAGGGGACGAGATTCCCGAGTTGGCCGAGGAGGCTCTCGGCAAGAGGGGAAACTGGTCGGTGCTCCTCCCGGAGGACTGGGAGCACATCCTTGGAGCGAATGCGGAACGCCGGCTCGCCGCTTACGGCGCGAACCCCGGCGACCCGGTGGTCGTGTCCGGCTATGGCGCCTCCCGGCATGGACACATCTGGGAAGAGCTGGTGGATCAGGTTCATGCGGCGTCGGGCCGCTTTCGTGATTCGGAATGGCATTGGGCGCCTTCGGGACATTTCATGGAAGACACAAGCGAACCGCTCCGCCGTTCTCTTCGTGCGTTGCGGGAGCAGGGGCACCGGCGCGCAGCGGTGCTGCCGCTTTATCTCTCGGTTTCGTCGTACCAGATGAAATTGATCCCGGGTGTGAAGGAAGAGTTTCGCGGCATGGAGATTCTCTTCCGGCCGGATGCCATCCTGCCTGATCCGGAGATCGAGGAATGGGCGGCCCGTTTTGTGATGACGTCTATACAAGAAAAGAGCCAGGAGCAAGCCGGGGCTGCTGGAGCCCAAATTCCTCCGCCGGCAAGGCTGGCCACTGAAAACGAATGAAAGGCTGAATATGTCGACCGCCAACAGCACAAAGCGCATCGATTCAAATGTTTTGGAAGAGCAAAGCCGGAAGCTGGAAGGCTTGGACTCTGACGAAATCATCCGCTGGGCCGTGAAAACGTTTCACGACGGCCGGCTGGCGATGTTGTCCGCTTTCCAGAAAGCCGGCTGCGTGCTCTGCCACAAGCTTTATGCGCTTGGGCTGAACAAAGATGTCGACATCATCTTTGTGGATACGGGCGTGAATTTCCCCGAAACGCTGGAAACCGTCCAGCGAATCCGCGATGAATACGAGTTAAACGTCATTACGCTGCATCCCGAGCGCACCATGGCCCGGCAGATCGCCGAGGAGGGAACGCTCTATCTTTCGAAAGAAGGGCAGGAGCGTTGCTGCTTCCTGCGCAAGAAGGCGCCGCTCAATCAGATTAAAGGCAAGTACGAGGCGCTCCTGAGCAGCCTCCATCGCAGTGCCGGCGGCCGGCGAAAGAATACACCTGTATTGGCGACGGACACGGAATTGAACCTGGTCCGCGTCCATCCCATGGTGAATATGACCGATTCCGAGATCGAAGTGTATATACAAAAGCACGACGTGATCTATAACCCGCTCCACGACCAAGGGTATCCAACGGTGAGCTGCAACCGATGCACCACGCCGGTTTTGCCGGGCGAGGACGAGCGGGCGGGCCGCTGGCGCCACCTGGAAAACGCGGCGGTTTACTGCAATATCAACCCGACGGACCGCACCCGCGGGACGGATAACAGCGAATTCGTGGAGCTGAGTTTCCAGACTGCTGAAAAGATTCTGCACTTTGATATCTGAGGGAGGCGCGCGCTCTCTTTGTTCATTGTTCTCTCATCACACTCCCATTCGATGACGAGGATGAGGACGAGGAAGATGAAGACAAATACTTCCGCATAGAGATGCCGGCCTTATTCACCGGAGATGAGGCGGGAAAACCTGGCGAATCGCTCACGGCGCTGGTCCTTCGTTTCCTCAGTCTCTTCTTGTCCCTCCCCGTTCTCCGTTTCGCCTGGCGCCAGAAACACGTCGTCTCCGGCGTGGTGCTGGCGTGTATACATTTCAAAGTATTTCCCCCGCCGGCCCAGCAATTCCTCGTGGGTTCCGTGTTCGATCACGCGCCCTTCGTCGAGCACGAGGATCTGAGTGGCATGGCGAATTGTTGAAAGGCGATGGGCGATCACGAACGTCGTGCGCCCTTCCATCAGGTGGGAGAGGCCTTCCTGGATATACGCTTCGGATTCGGAATCGAGGGCGCTGGTGGCTTCGTCGAGAATGAGGATCTTCGGATTGGCGAGCAATGCCCGGGCAATGGCGAGGCGCTGGCGCTGGCCGCCGGAAAGCTTAATGCCTCGTTCTCCGATGAGCGTATCCAGGCCATCGGGAAACCGGTCGATGAATTCCGTGCAATGGGCGATGCGGGCCGCCGCGTGGAGCTGCTCGTCCGTGGCGCCGGCCCGCGCATAGCGCAGATTCTCGCGTATTGTTCCGCCGAAAAGGAAGTTCTCCTGGAGTACCACGCCAAGCTGGCTCCGGTAGTCGTGGAGCCGGGCCTGGATCAGGTCGATATCGTCCACGAGAACACGGCCTTTTTGCGGCTGGTAGAATGAGGCGACGAGGCCGATGAGCGTGGATTTGCCGCTCCCGGAAGGGCCGACAAGTGCCGTGACGCTGTTGGATTCCGCAGTGAACGAGACATCCTGCAGCACCGGCTTGCCTTCTTCGTAGGCGAATTCGACATTCTCGAATTGGACCCGGCCTTCGATGGGAGGAACGGGTTGTTTTTCCGTTTCGTCTTCATCTTCCGGCTTTTGGTCGAGCACTTCCTTCATGCGCTCGATGCCCGCGAAGGCTTCGCTGAGTTGGGTGCCGATCATGAGAACGGAACTGAGCGGCGCGATGAGGAAGCCCAGATAGAGCAGGTAGCTGATGAACTCGCCCTGCGTCATCTCGCCGGTCATAAGTTGCTGGCCGCCGATATACAAAACCGCGGCTCCGAGCACGCCGAGGAGGACAGACGAGGTCAGGGCGACTACGCTGATTGCGTTGATCGTGCGAAAAAGATGGTGGAGCAGCGTATAGACGCCCTCGGCGAACGTTTTTCGTTCCACGTCTTCCGTGTTATAGGCTTTGACGACGCGGATCCCGCCGATGCTTTCCGTCAGGCGTCCGCTCACGTCGGCAGTCACTTCCTGGCGTTTCTTAAAGATAGGCCCGAGAATCGAAAACGCTTTGATGAGAACGACGAAAAAGATGCCGAAGAAAGCCAGGATCGCCAGGCTCAGTTGCCAGTTCAGCACGAAAAGAATCACCGAGGCGAAAACGGCCGTGATGATGCCACCTAGAAACTCGACCATTCCCGTGCCCACGAGATTTCGGACCCCTTCGACGTCATTCATGACACGGCTGACGATTTCGCCGGTTTTGTGGTTGTCGAAATAGCGCAGGCCGAGGCGCGAGACGTGGCGGTGGATTTTGATGCGCAGGTCGGCAATCAAGCGCTGCCCCGCTTTGCTGATCGTTTGCGTCAGGGCGAAATTCGCGAAACCCTGGAGCGTCGTGGCGCCCAGCACGGCACCGATCAGAAGATAAAGCTTCTGATAATCCTGATTGGGCAGGACATCATCCATAAGGAATTTCGGCATGCCGGGCAGAACCAGTCCGGCCGTGCGGGCGATGAGAAGCAGCACCAGGCCCAGAATCCAAAGGCGCGCGTGGGGGCGTGCCAGTTCGATGGCATCAGGCAAGGTGCGTTTAAACGTCTGCCAGCGCTCGCGGCGCTTTTCACGCCGGCTTTTTTCTTTGTCGGGTCGTTCAGTCAAAGGCTCTTCGCGAAAAAATCAGATTGGCTTGGTCCAGAGCGGCCTTGTTTGACGCTCTGTCACTCCCAGTAGCAAGGATCATTCGCCGGTTTGGCGCGGAATCAGGATCAATGTGTGATCGATGACGGTCCAGTGAATGGGAACGACGCGGCTGTCGACAAGGAGCATGAGATTTTCCAGCGATGATCCAGAGATGGAAAGGCTGGGCAACGGCGCCTGTGCCACTTCGCGTCCCACGATCAGGTAGTCGATCTCGTGGTCGTGGGAGAATTTATCGCACATCATCCGCACGGTGAGGGGCTGGCTGATGGTGTTCAGCCCCAGCAAGGGAAGGCGCGATTCGTTGATTTCCGCACGGGATTCCCGGATCGCTTGGGGCGGTGGGGCGTTGCCGGGACGAACCTCGATGAGGCCCGACTTCTCCTCGGCCTGCCAGCCCGTTGCGAGGCAAAGAACCGCCAGGACGTGTTCCGGCGTGCGCGCCGAAAAGGCCGCCGCCACCGGAATGTCATCTGCCCGGAGCCCGGGTGCCAGGTAAAGATTGGATCCATAGCTGCCGAGGTTTTCCAGGACATCCCGCGCCGTGGCCACGTTGCCTCGCGACGTTGTAAAGGACACCGGTCCTTCCTCGGTATTCCGTTCGGAAACGGGGACCAGGGGGCGCTCCGGCTCGGCAACAGCGGCCGATTGCAAGGGCTGGGCCTGCTGGGTTTTTCTCCGGGGCAGAAGATCATCAAGAGGCAAAGAGTAAAGGGCCCAGGCCGCGGCGCCTCCGATCAGCAAGAGGCCAGCGGAGACCGTATAGACGTGTCGGCGGCGTTTCTTTTCCGCGGAAAGGGTTTTCTTTTTCGCACGGACCCGGGAAGAGCTTGAGGTTCTTTTTGCGCCCGGCGCTTGAGCTGGGATCGGTGGTACAAAGGCCTTGGCCATGGCCTGGCGATCTTCCGCCGACGAGAGAATCTTCGTCGTGGGTGTCTCATCCTCGTCGGAGACGAGCGGTGCCATTTCATCCAACGCGCGGCGGACATCTTCGTAGGACTCCGGCCGGCCGATCGCATTTTTCGCGGTCATCCATTGGATCAATTCCTGGAGCCGGCCGCCGGCAAGGGAACGCAGGCGGGAATCCATCGGCAGCGGTTCCTCCGCGTGCATTCGGATCGTTTCGACAATCGAAGAGGATTTGTAGGGAAGATACCCGGTGACACATTGAAAGATCGTAATCCCCAGCGAATAGACATCGGTTCGGAAATCAACCGGTTTGCCAGCGGCCTGTTCCGGCGACATATAGTCGGGGGTGCCCATGATTGCCGACCCCAGGGTCATCGTCTGGGCGTCGACCTCCTTGGAAAGGCCAAAATCCATCAGCTTCACGATGCCATCCTTCCGCACCATGATGTTGGCCGGCTTGATGTCGCGGTGAACAATGCCAAGGCGCGCGGCGGTTTCGAGCCCGTCGCAGCATTGGCGTACAAGGCGGAGGATTTCGGAAGTCTTGAGAGGAGGCGTTGACCGCAGCAAATCCCGAAGAGTTTTTCCGTCGACATATTCAAAAACAAGATAAGGGGCGCCGTTGTGCCGGCCGACGCGATAGGTGTGGACGATGTTCGGGTGGTTGAGCGCCGCGGAGAGCCGCGCTTCGCGAAGAAACCGCTCGATGAAGCTTTCCTGGCTCGTCAACTCCTGGCGCACGACTTTGATGGCAACATGGCGGCGCAACTCGCGATCATAACCGCGAAGGACGATCCCCATTCCGCCCTCGCCCAGGATACCGGCGATTTCGTAACCGCCGATTTCCTGGGGAAGTGAAGAGGAGGATGAATTCTCGAGAGGCCGGGTTCTGGCGTCTTGAAATGCCTCATGGTCGGTCACGGCTCATTCATCCCGCCATCATCTTGTTTTTCAGCCATGGAGATTTCCAGGCCGGGAATTTCCGATGGCGCCTCATCGCCGGTTTCAAGGTGCTGGCGGGCCACCTCTGTATAGTCAAGTTCCGGGGCAAGCTCGACGGCCTTCGTAAAGGCCTCGCGGGCTTCCTCTCGGCGGCCCATGGCTTCGTATGCCAGGCCGAGTGTTATATAGGCCCGGGAGTTCTTCGCGTCGATCGATGTCGCCTGCTCCAGATAGCGCGCCGCCTTGTCGTAATCCTGGAGCTTGTAAAGGGCTGCTCCCAGGTTGTTGTATATATTCCCGTTGTTTGGGTCGTATTCGAGGGCTTTGCGGTAATACTGCAGAGCTTCCTGTATCCGTCCATGGCGCTGGAGGAAGTTGCCATAGTCATTATAGGGGACGGCCATGCCGTTTGTGCGGTTGATAGCCGCCTTGTAAGCACGCTCGGCGGAATGATCGAAGCCAAGGGCGGAATTGACGTGAGCCAGGTAGAGGTGGGGGAGGGCGCGTTCGCGCTCGGCTCTCGCCGCCCGCAGGAACTCGTCCCTGGCCGCTTCCATTTCGCCGTCCAGCAGATGAAGATAACCGATCCGCAAGGAATCAACGTAGCGATCTTTCGCGGCGGATTCCAAAAAAGAAATGGCCGCCGCGCATCCAAGGCTCACGATCATGATGAGCGAGAGCAGGGTGATCGTTTTCTTGAAGCGCAATGGGTAAGGGAAGTCCACATCGCGCACCACGTGGAGGCCCCGGTAGAAGCGGTGGCAGGCCCAGTGGCGGTTGAGCGTCTGTTGAATACTGTTCAGGATGCCCTGGCGTGTCGGCCGATAGGGCCGGGGGTTGAGTGCCCAGCGCAGGGGGAACTCATCGTAGGAACGGACCAGGAATTCCCCGGCAGCCTTCTCCTCTCCCTTGGGTATGAATGGCCGGTGGGGATCCGCCCAGGGCGAGGACGTTTCTTCAAAGCAGTGCCGCAAAATCGCGCTTGCGCAAAGGATGCGAGGGTGGATTTCCAGCAGATAAAAGAAGAGGACGACGCCGGCCGGCCACCCCAGGAAGACCAAGGGAGCATCGTTTGTCCAATGGATGAGGACCATCACGCCAAGGAGAAGCGCCGAAAGCAAAACGGCGCCCGCGATGCGCCAGGTGCTCAGAACGGGAACTTCCACCCCCGTGTGTTCGTTGATTTCCTCGGCGATGATCCGAGCCTGGCGGTTTTGTTCTTTCCAGGAAAGATCCTTCTTGGGCAGCGGCCGATGTACGTCAGGAACCGCCCGGTTCTGGCCATGGATGCTGACCCTTTTATCCTGCTGATACCTGATCAGGAGCCACGCCGTCAGAACACAACCGGCGACAGACAGGATCAACCGCAGCCACCACATGTAGGGATCCAGGCCCAGCACCAGCCAGAACAGCATCCACCAAATGAGAATCGATAGCGTGATAATCACGCCATTCATCCGCAGGGGCGCGTTCACGAGCTGGAGCAGGGACTCCACTTTTTGCCGTGTCACGATATCCGTGGGATCGAGAAGCAGGATCTCCCGATAGCACTTGGCCGCTTCGTCCGGTTTTCCGGCTCGCTCATACAGTTCAGCAAGCAGCGCGAAGCCCTCTTTCCTGTGAGGATCCTCCTGGAGTGCCCGCAGGCACTGGTCGATTGCCGCCTGGGTGTCGCTTGTTTCTGCGAGGTCCTGGGCTTTCTCGAAGTAAGTTTGGAAATCGTTTTTTTCTTGAGCTTTGACGCGAATCTTCCAGGGATCATAATCCGCTTCGCGGCTATCGGCGGTTTCCCGCTGCTGCTCGATTTCCGAGAGTTTCGTGGGGGCGCCGCATTCCGGACAGATAAGCGAGCCCGGGGGCATATCGAGTCCGCACATCCGGCAAACCGTCAGGCTGTGGGAGGCCTCAAATTCTGATTCACTGCCGGCATCGGTGGCATTGGTGACTTCTTCCAGCTCCCTCATGCGCTCCCTGCCCGGGCGGGCAAGCTTCCAGAAAAGTCCGGCGAGGATCAGCCCGCCAAGGGCCAGCGGCAGCCCAATGTGAAGCCATGCGGACCGTGTCTCCGCGTGGACTTCGCTCTCCTGCTCGACCAGGTCGTCAAACAGGCTGGTGAGCCTGCCCCGCATGGCATCCTGAACCTTGGGGACACGCATGCGCGAGGAATTGTTGGAAGCGGGGTAACTGGCTGCGCGCCAGAGATTGGGGTCCGCGAAGGCAAAGATGGAATTCGTTTCAAACAGTTCTGTTGTGCGCGCTTCTCGCGCGAGTTGTTTCCGATAATCTTTCAGCCATTTCGCAGCTCGTTGTCCTGCACGCGTATTCGGGAACTGGGTTACGATCTGGTCCAGAGTCGTCAAGGCCTGGTCGAATTGGCCGCGATCCAGTTGCGTACGGGCCGTATTGTAAAGACGCTCCGCTTCCCGTTCTTCGGGAAGGCGCTGTTTGATTTCCAGGGCATTCTGGTATTGGTCGCTTGAATCAATGTTCTCCATGCCCAGGACTTCATCGATGCGTGCTTCCGCCGCATCGAAATCTCCCTGTTCGATCAATTCGGCAACCTCGTCGAGGGCCTCCTTCACAGGCGCTTCCAACTCCGCCTCGCGCAAAAGCTCCGCTGCTTCCGATGCGGCATCGGTATTGTGGTATTCCGTTGCGAGCCGTCGAGCCAGGGCAGCGGCTTTTCGGAAATCGCCGCTTTCGAACGCTTCGCGGGTCTTCAGCAGGAGCTTTCGGGCCTCGATTTCCTTGCTCATGTTTCCCGTCATCTTGTCGATGCGCCCGGCCATCTCTTCCGATTCGGAGATTTCCGGAGGCGCTTCGGCGACCAGCTCCGCCGCGCCCCCTACATCACCCTGGTCCATCCGGGCCTTCAGTTTTGAAAGAAAGCCCGTCTGGCCTTTCAGCCGCTGAATCTCTTTATCTTCCGGGCGGAGATCCGCCGCCCGGGAAACCGCGGCGAAGGCCAGGTCCACGAGGTCATTGCTATCGGCGTAGCGATAGACCTCCATGAGCACTTCGTCTTCCGGCTTTTTCTCCAGGGAGGTTTTCTTCGCCAGATACTTTTCCAGTTCCACCGCCTCCCCTTTCCCTTTCTGTTCATCCTGGAGGATCAGGATTTCCTGAAAGAGAGGAATGGCTTGTTCGGCGCGCCGGGAGTTGGCCAGCTTCCGTCCTTCGGTATGAAGCAGCTCCAGCAGCGGATCGGAGACGTCCTTGTAGTACGTGTCCGGATCCAGGCGAAGGGCGCTTTGGAAGGCTTCAATGGATGCTTCGGGGCGCTCCACCCGGCGGGCAATACGCCCGAGCCGGTATTGGATATCAGCCCGGTCTGGCTTGAGCTCCACCGCTTCCCTAAGAATTTCATAGGCCTGGGAATAGTCCAGATGATCGATCTCTTTCAGGGCCCGCTGATAGAGTTGTTCGGCCTTCTGGCTGGCGGGATCCGGGGGCAGGGCATTCTGGCGTGCCTGATCCAGCTTCTCCCGCGCCTCTTCAATTTCTTCGGGCAATTCGTCGAGCGTTGCCGTATCATCTTCCAGTGAGATCAGCGCCGCTTCGAACGTCCGCCGGGCTTCTCCACGATTGCCGCGTTTCATTAGTTCCTGGCCCGCTTCCAGGGACCGGCGAGCCTTTCGCAACACCAATTCCGTGGGGAATCCCCGCTCGATGCGGTCAATCGACGAAGTGGGCACGGTCAACTCGCTCACTCCCGTGCTGACCAGAATCTCTCCGTTTCCCTCTTCGAGGATTTTGCCACTGATTGTGTTGCCATTCTTTAAATGGACGACATCGGCGGAGGCGGCGAGCGGGCAGAAGAGCACAAGTGCCAGAACCGCCAGAAAAGCCAGTCCTCCTTTGAGAAGGGGAAAAGAGAAAAACCCGGGGGAAGATTCAGTCGCCTTGCACCATACCATCGGAAGCCTCCTTTTTATTGAGGCGGTTGGGCGGGGATGAAAAGTTTACTGTCCATATGCGCCGGTGGGGGATAACGGAGGGAGCGCGAATGTTTTCGAGAACCCAGCGCTCGATGAGCAACCGACCCCTCTGGGGTTCGCTCCTGCGCACATCATTCAACTCCCATCATCAGAATTATTCGGGAAGAGCGGGGTGAAACGATCCCTTGGGCCGGACCAGGTTTTAGTCCGGTCAAACGCGGGCCGAAGGTCACCTCTCTTTCCCATCTCTTGCCGGAGTCTTCTGAAGAGTTCTATGAATGAAACTGTCCGGGATTGCGGCAGGCGTGTCAATCGGCACAAGGTCGAAAGTTGGTTTTTCCTGACGAAAAAAAAGCGAACTGGGGTTACGCGTTCCGCCGAAGGCCGGCCTGGGCTGTCCGCACTGCTTCCCGCGCTGGCAGAGCGGCGCCCGCCAGGGTTGCGAGAAAGACAACCAGGGAGACCTGCGCCACCACCAGCCAGGGCAAATCATAGGTGATGGTCCATCCAAAGCTCTGCAGCATGATGACCTTAGTCAGGATCCAGGAGAGGCCGATTCCCGCCACAATACCCATGAGAACACCGGCGACTCCAATCAGCCCGGATTCGAGGAGGACAACCCGGACCACACGCCCTCGCCCCGCCCCGAGATGCCGAAGCGTGGCAATTTCCGCCCGCCGGTCGAGGATTTGGGAAAGCAGAGTCGCCGTGACGCCCAGGACGGCCACGGTCATCGCGATCGCCTGGAGGACCCATGTGATCGCAAAGGTTTTGTCGAACGATTGAAGGGCAAACTTCCGCAACTCTTCATTGGCGCGAACGCTGAGCGGCGGCACCGATCGATCACCCCGGCTGATTTCTAATACTCGGCGCCGGAGTTTCTCCCGGTCCGCCCCTGGCTCGACAAAGATCGAAATGCTATTGATCAGCTGTTCCTCGTAGAATTGGTCATAGAGATTCCAATCCATGATCACATAGCCCTTTTCCGAGCTGTAATCATGATAGATGCCTGCAATAACGAGCCGCTGGAGACCTTCCGGGGTGGGAATGTGAATCGAATCCCCTGCTTCCAATCCACGCTTTCTCGCGAAGACGGCACTGGCAACGACCTGGCCCTGGGACTTGGCCTGCTCCAGCACCTCCTCCATGTCGCGGCCATCGATGGTTTGATTGGCAAAACGAGCGGAGGATAGGCTTCCCGCGCCGAGCAGGGCGGGCTGGCCGTCGATAAGAACTTCGCGGGAGCGGAAGGGATCGATGGAATCGACGCCGGGCAAGGCCTCCACTTGTTCAGCCAGTTCCCGGGGCATGGGCGCCGGCCTGCGAGAAGCACCCGTTGAAGCGGGAGACACGTAGAGATCCGCCAACAGGACTTGGTTCATCCAGGTGGTGACCGTGCCGCGAAAACTGGAAACCATCACGCTGACGGCAATGGTCATTCCCAGGCTGATCATCAACCCGCAGATCGCGACACTGGAGCGGCCGGAGGAGGCCTGCAGGCTGGATACGGCAAGCAGTCCCTCGGCCTTGAACAGCCGCGAGTAGGGGCGCCGGAAGATCGCGCAGAGCCCCGTGAGAAGCGGACGGCTCCAGAAGACAAACGCGGCGATCAGGAAAAGGGAAGCCGTATAGCCAAGGATGGGCAGCCCCGGCTCTGGTTCCCGCGTCAGCGTATAGACGCCGAGGGCGGCGAAGATGCACCCGAAAACGGTTGGCCGCAGCAGGGGCTTTGGGCGGCCCTCGGCCGCGCCCTGAGTCATTGTATTTGCCGGTGGTGTGGCCGCGGCCTCGTGAGCGGGGCCCGCCGCCGCGATCAGTGAACCCCCGATTCCCATGCCAAGCGCGAGCATTATGATCCCGGGTTCGAGGGCGAGCCGCTCGGCCCGCGTCTCGACAAAGTTGATGGAGATCGCCGTCGCCACGATATCCAGCAACGCCGCTGCCATGGCGATGCCCGCGAGGATTCCGATCAGGGAAGCGGCCAGGCCGAACAGCGCCCCCTCCAGAAGAAATACCAGCCGAACCATGCCGCGCGATACACCGAGGGCCCGCACCGTTCCGATCACTTTGCGGCGGCGTATTACCGCGATATTCATCGTATTGTATATCAGAAAGGCCCCGACGACGATGGAGATATGCCCAAGCGCCCGCAAATTAAAGCGAAATGCGGACAGCATGTCATCGACGCGCTGGTTCCGCGTTTCGGGGCGTTCGACAAGTGCCGACTCTGGAAGGGAGTCTCTCAGGCGTCCGGCGACGGTATCGGCTTCCGCACCCTCTTCCAAAAGAAGATCGACCTGGTCGAGCAGGCCGCCTCGCCGCAGAAGCACATCCGCCATGCCCACATCCGTAACGGCGACATTGCCGCCCTCGGCATCGATCAGCGGTCCGCCTTCAACCCTGCCGCCAACGATGATTTTCCGATCCACACCCAGTATATCGAGAGTGATTCTTTCTCCCAGCTTCAGATTGTTTTTTTTCAAAAAGGGTTCCGTGAAAAGCAGGACGTCGGGGTTGATGAGGAAGCTGGTCGCCTCGCGCCCTTCTTCCAACTGAAACGGCACGGGCCGCACGGGTGTTTCCGGTGGTTCAGCGCTCAGAAGCAGATCCACGCCGAGAAGCAGCAGGGTTTCTGTCGTCTTTCCTTCTGCAGAATAAAACGTGGCCCGCCCTGAGATCAGCGGCGCCGCACCGGCCACGCCTTTCGTCTCGATGGCTTTTGAGACGACATCTCCCGGGAGGCCCGCTCCACGCCCGCGGATGGACAGCTCCGCGGAGCCGGCGACGTCGCGAACCGTTTGCTTGAAGCTGGAAACCGCCGATTCGTTGGCCAGGTCGATGGCGACCAGCACCGCCACACCCAAAGCCAGCCCAAGCAATGTCAGAAGCGTCCGGCCGCGCTCGTGGCTGATATAGCTTGTGATCAGCGCGTGGAAGACGGCTCGCGCCTTCATTCCCCGTTCTCCGCCGCAATGGTGCCGTCAATCATCCGGACGGTTCGGTCCGCAATATCGCCGGCCTTCTGGTCATGGGTTGCCATGATCACCGTCGCTCCGTGTTTGGACGCCGCGCGGCGAATGAGGTTCAGGATCGTGTCCCCTGTTCGCGAATCCAGGTTCCCGGTCGGTTCATCGGCAAGGAGGAGAGCCGGCCGATGAACCAGCGCCCGGGCCAGACCAACCCGTTGCATTTCGCCCCCGGAAAGCTCGTGTGTCCGGCGGGACAATTTATCCCCCAGGCCGACTTCCTCCGCATATTCCCGGGCTCTTTGGCGGGCTGACTTTTCCCCCTCATTGAGGAAGAGCAATGGCAGCGAGATGTTCTCCTGCACCGAAAGATTGGGGAGCAGGTTGAAGAACTGGAAGACAAAACCAATATTCCGAAGGCGAAAGGCGCTGCGGTCGTTGTCGTCGAGCGCGTGAATCTCCTTGTCATTGACAAGGATTCGGCCCTCGTCCGGCCCATCAAGACCACCAATTAAATTGAGCAACGTTGTTTTTCCGCTGCCCGAGGCCCCCATGAGAACGAGGAATTCTCCTCTCTGGACTTCAAGAGAGACGCCCCGCAGGACGGAGACCGGCGGGGCTCCGTTTCCCGATCCGTAACTTTTTTCCAGATGAGTCACTGAGACGATTGCCGAGGGCATGTTCGGGCCTGAGATCATGCGCTTTTCGCGCGGGGCTGTTCCAGCTTTGGGCCCAGAGGAGCGAAGCTTATGCCACGGTCCCGCCCTGGCGCTTTACCTCGAAGCGCTCGATTCAGCCTTGACAGAGCGCCGGACTTTGCGCAGCACTAACGCGCCTTTCGCGTGGGGCTGTAGCTCATCTGGTAGAGCGTCGCGTTCGCAATGCGAAGGTAAGGGGTTCGACTCCCCTCAGCTCCACCATCTTCCGACCCTGAGAAAAGAGATCCCGGCCTGGGTTGAGGGCGGGCTCTGGCTTTTTCTTGGACTCCTTTCCACACACACTTGTTCGCTTCTCCGGGTCCCCCGAGTTCGCCGGATAACCAGCCTGATTTTTTAATGAATGGCCGATCTTTAAGAGAAAATTTATTGCATAATGATGATGGAACGCAATGTTCTCCTTCCACAAGTTCAAACGCGGGAGGGTTGGCAAATGCCTGCAACAGGCCTTGGCTCATCGGGCGGATTCCGCGGAATTCTCGCGAAATGCCTGCTGGCCGTTTTCCTTGGGGCATCCGTAATGTCCGGGGCGGCGCCGGTTGAGATCGGCGCACCGGACTTTTATCAGCAATTCCGTGAAGGCATTGAAATTCAAGAGGAGGCGCCCGTCCCCGATGCGTTTCGGGAAAGTGCCCTCGAATATGCATGGCGGGTTGCAGTTTACCTCCATACGGCGGACGAAACTCTCCTCTCCGTCGAAGAACTGAGAGGAGCCGGCTTTGATCTGGAACGCGGCCTGGCGAGCACTTTTCGAGTCTTTGCCGTTGAAGAGGAGGGGCCGCCGATTTCCTGGGAATCCATCGACCCTGCGGAGAGCCGCATTCGGTTTGTTTCCCCCGCCGTCTTGGGCGAAGGCGATCCCGATGCGGAAATTCTCCAGGATTTTTCCGGGGAGAACGTGCTCACCTATGGGATGATCCATCTGAAGGGAGCTTCGCCGGACGGCGAGCCATTCGGGTTGGCTTTTCCGATTTTTATGAATAACGAGGGGATGTTCAAAATCCTGACCACGGCCACATCGCAACTCCGATACAGGGAGCATCTCGAACCGGGGAGTAAACGGTACCGGGAAGCCCTGGAAAAGCTGGGGCTGGCTCCCAGCGAGAGCAATCTTCAAAGCTATACTCCCCGGGAATCCAGCTTTTCCACGATGCGTCCTTTTCAGGCGACGCACCTCATCCTTCCGGTTGTTTTTGCCATGGTTTTCGCAGCATTCATCTTGTACTGCAAAAGAAGAGAGGATGGCCTGAAGCCTGGTTCATGAAATCAGCGCGAACCCTGTCGTCCAATCGCCCGAGGTGCTTTTATTGAAGGAAGCCCGATGATGGAAAAACCAATCGCCAAGGCATTTCTCTTCAGCGTTGGGACCACACTGGCCCTTGGTGGCTTTTTGCTCCTCATGGGGCTTCCGCTCCACCGTCTGGTTCCCTATGTGGAGCCGCCGGATTTGAACGAGCGGATCCTCGACGTTATTGAGAGTTATCCCAGCGATGGGAGCTATCAGGTCATGCCCAAGGAGATGTGGAATACGCATTATGGCACGACCCAGGATCTGTATTATCAAGGGAAGCGCATCGCCAAGGGAGACCCGCAAAACAGGAGTTATTGCACGGGAATCGTGTTCGAGGCCTACTGGCGGGCGCTGTCTTCGGGTCTCGGCAACCATCTCTACGACCTGGATGGGGTCAGCGTTGACGAGATGCGTGAGTTGCGCCGCGATTTCTATGGAGTCAATGGGAACCGCCGGACGTTGCTGAACGCCCTCGCCAGCCGGG
>CAYFUR010000001.1:0-135917 GCA_964346275.1 uncultured Candidatus Sumerlaeota bacterium | reverse complement strand
CCCGGAAGAGGGGCAGTCCCGACAAACGGAAAGCGTCCTCGTCAGTAAGGTGCAGCCTCTTCATTCTGAAATTGACGGTCTTTCCTTCGCCGTGTCCTGCTTCCCCCATGACTCTGGAATCCGCCATCAACCGGTTCGTTTCCCACCTCCGCTCGGAGCGCAACATGGCCCCGCGCACGGTGGAGGCCTACCACTACGACCTGGAGCGCCTGCGCGGATTCCTGGAATCCGATACGGCGCGCCGTGTGGATCGAGTGGACGACTATGATCTCAAGGATTACGTGGCGACGCTGAAAGAAGAGCATGACTGCAAGCCCGCCACCCTGAGCCGGACGATCTCCTCGATGCGCGTCTTTTTCTCCTGGCTGGAAACCGAGGGCCACCTGGATGGCAATCCCGCGAGGAAACTCCGCAATCCCAAGAAGGGCAAACGCCTGCCCGTTTATCTGACTCCCACGGAAGCGCGGGAGCTTCTCACCCGCCGCGATCCAGAGGATCCCATGGACGCGCGCAATCGGACGATCCTGATGCTGCTTACCATGTCTGGGATCCGCCTTTCCGAACTCGTCGGCCTGGACATCAGCGACCTGGATTTTGAGCAGCGGACAATCAAGGTCATGGGAAAGGGGAGAAAAGAGCGGCTGGTTCCGATGAACAGCAAATTGGCGGAAGCGCTCGAGGCGTGGCTGGCTGTTCGTCCCGCGGGACAGGGTGGCTGCCGCGCCCTCTTCCTCGACCGCCATGGCAACCGGGTGACCCCGCGCATGGTCCAGTATGCCGTGCGAAAAGCGGTCAAGGCGCTGGGTCTGGATCCGCGCACCAGCCCCCACAAGCTGCGCCACACCTACGCGACGAATCTCTATGCGGAAGAAGTGGACTTGCGAGACGTCCAGGAGCTTCTCGGCCACGCCAATATCTCCTCCACCTCCATCTATACGCACACCAACGTGGACAAGGTGCGGTCGGCGGTGGAAAAGCTGAAGCTCTCTCCCCCGCGTGGGGGGGAAACGACTTAGTCAGTGGCTTCCTGATCGCCTGGCGGGATTGGCTGGAAACGAACGGGATCCATTTGAAAGTGCATTTCCTCCATCCGGACCAGTGTGAGCGACCCGAAGAAGAGAAGGTGCCCATACCAGGGGGTCTTCTGGCTTGAGCGGACGTTTGCAGCCACTGTCCCGGGAGGGGTTGCGGACCGCAGCCAGAGCCCCAGATCGGGGTGGTTGACGGGAAGGAGCCAGAAAAACGTCCAGGCGTTTTTCTCGTAAGTGATCGAGCCTTCGCCGGGTGTGCGGAGATAAATGACTTCGAATTGCTCGTCATGCTCCATGTTCTTGAGCAGAACCGTTTCCGCTCCGGCGCTGGGGTCGTGGTGATAGCGGGCGCAGCCGCCCGAAAAGAGAAGGAAGAGAAGCAGCGGACTCAGAATAAGAAGGTGCGGCATGAGCGGATTCTGTCTTTGCAAGTTTGTTTTCTCCATCAAATCCTTTGCTCTTCTTTGTTGCCTGTCCGGGTCAAACGAAACACGTTCCCCCCACTAGCCGACGGCGTGCTCTTTTCGAGCCATGCGGTCCAAAGCGTTTTTCAAGGATTCGACAAAGGCGGGGATTTCGTCCTCGCCGGTGTATCGGCCAAGGCTCAGCCGCAAGGCTCCTTTGGCCCGCTCCTCCCCTGCCCCGGTGGCAAGAAGGACATGGCTGAGAGCCTCGCCCTTGCTGGTGCAGGCTGATCCCGACGAGACGGCGAAGCCCTCGCGGTCGAGTTCGCGCACCAGTTCGCGGCTTTCCGAGCCGGGCAGGCTGATATGGAGCGTATTGGGGAGGCAGTTTTCCACGGGGGAATTTCGCAGGGCATGGGGGATCGCGTCCACGAGGCGCTCCCAAAGCTGTTCGCGCAGCCCCGCCATCCGGGTCATTTCTTTCTGGACGTCTTTCACGGAGAGCCGGGCTGCCTCGGCAAAAGCGGCGATTCCTGAAACGTTCTCCGTGCCGGCCCGGTGTCCGCGTTCCTGCCCTCCCCCGCTGATCAGGGGTTCCAGCGACACGCCGTCTCTGATATACAAAGCACCGACGCCTTTTGGTCCGTGGCACTTGTGGGCGCTGAGGGAAACCAGGTCTGCATCCCAATCGGCCACATTGAACGGCAGTCGGCCCAGCATTTGAATGGCATCGGTGTGGAAAAGGGCCCGGCTGCCGCTGTGGACGATCGCGGCAAGCTCGGCCACTGCATTGAGGCTGCCAATTTCGTTATTCGCCGCCATGATGGAAACAAGGACCGTATCGGGGCGGAGTGCCTTTTTGAGATCTTCTGCCCGAGTGCGGCCGAACTCGTCGGTCTCGAGATAGGTTGCCTCAAATCCGTGCTGGTCGTCGAGTTCCAGCGCCACATCAAGCACCGCCTTGTGTTCGGTCCGCGGAAGGATCAGGTGATTGCCTCTGCCTTGGCGCCGTGCGGCGAAACAGGCGCCTCGCAGAGCCAGATTGTCCGCTTCGGTCCCACCGCCGGTGAAGATGACCTCCTCCGCTTTGCGGGCTCCGATGAACTGCGCCAGTTGCTTGCGTGCTTTTTCCACTTCATAGCGTGCCTGGACACCATGGCCATGAATCGAGTTGGGGTTTCCAAAGGCTTTTCTCTCGATGCGCTCCATGGTGCCCAGCACTTCCGGCCGCATAGGGGACGTCGCGTTATAATCCATATAACCCCAGAAGGGTTGGTTCTGTTGCGGCGCGTTCATTCGCTCAGCTCGTTCATCATGTAGGACACGGCATCCGTGTATTTGATTCGCGCATCCAGAATCCGTTTGGTCAGCAGGAAATTTTGATGCAGCCCCTCGATGAAGAATTCCATGAGGAGCAGCTTTTCCTCTTCCGACTTCGGCCGGGCCTTGTCTTTCACAAGCTTTTCCAGGCCGCCGACGCTTTTCAGCGCTTTGGTGTATTCTTCGTGGCTCACATTGGTGCCATATTCGAGCGTGTTTCCCTCTTCAAACCAATCGATGATCGGCTGGAAATCGCTCATGTCCGCGTCCCGTTCTCTCCCCCGCTTCTGGCCAGGGACATAGCTTTTGTTGAAGGCTTCACGCACCGCGCGGCCAACCAGATGGAGGGCGACGTTGGTCACACCCTCCTGTTCGCCTTTATAGACAAGCTCGATCTTTCCGGTCAGCGCGGTCACGGCCTGAAAGAGGTCGCTGACACGGACGAACCCCTTCTCTCCACCGTGTTCATAGGCCCGCATCTCTGCCGTTGAATGGAGTGTCTCGAGCATGCTGATTGCCATGCGTGCCGACACGCCCGAGGCCTTGTCGACAAAATCCGATTCTCGAGCCTGCAGGGCAACCATTTCCACTAATTCGTGGATGAGGGGCGGAACGTATATATCGATATCGCGGTCGGTCCACGCTTCCTGGGTGGTGATCTTGGTGGCGTCCTCGATTCGCGTTGGATAATGCGTCAGGATCTGCGCATCGATGCGGTCCTTCAGGGGCGTGATGATATTGCCACGGTTGGTATAATCCTCGGGATTGGCCGTAAAGACCAGCGCCACGTCCAGTGGAAGGCGGACAGGGAATCCGCGAATCTGGATGTCCTTTTCTTCCATGATATTTAACAGGCCGACCTGGATCCGCGCTTGCAGGTCGGGGATTTCATTGATGGCGAAGATCCCGCGGTTCGACCGGGGAATAATGCCATAATGGATGACCTCTTCATCGCTGAAATCGAGCTTCTTGGAAACCGCCTTGATCGGATCGATGTCTCCGATGAGATCGGCGATGGAGACGTCTGGGGTGGCGAGTTTCTCGTGATAGCGTGCCTCGCGGTGCACCCAGTCGATGGGAGTCGCATCTCCCTTGTCTTCTACGAGCTCGCGGGACTGGCGGGTAATCGGATCGAAAGGCGATTCGTTGATCGGCGATCCTTCGATGATCGGATTGTATTCGTCCAGGAAATTGGCCAGCTGGCGAATGATGCGGGTTTTGGCCTGGCCGCGGAGGCCAAGCAAAAGAAAGTCGTGCTTGGCCAGGACGGCGGCAACGATCTGGGGAATCACGGTTTTGTCGTAGCCGATAATACCGGGAAAGAGCGTTTCTTTGTTTTGGAGGCGCCGGATGAGATTCTGGCGCATCTCCTCCTTGACCGACCGGTCTTTCCATCCTGAGGCTTTGAGGTCTCCGAGGGTTTTGGGAAGGTTCTGATTGGGGTGAGTCATTGTTCAGGCAGCATCCTCATGACTTGAATTCATTGGGCTGAAGTGGAGGGGAGCAAATTCTGCTCCCGGATGGCTGGTCCGTCAAAATGGATTTTGAGGTGAAAAGGGCTTGACGGCGGCTGGCCGGGGCGGGACGTTGCTGTGCTCTAAGCAGAGGCACTCTGTCCTCTCACCTGCCGGCGCCCCACGGTTGCTTTCAGGTTCGTTGACAAAACATCGGATTTGTTAACGGACTGTATAGTCTGGCAGGCTCGGCAGAGATAGGCTTCTGCCGGGTTTTTGTTTTTTATTCCGTTTTGGAGGTATCAACTATCCGTCCGCAAGATACACGGGTGAATCGGGATATCCGGGTGAAAGAAGTCCGGCTTATCGCCGAAGACGGCAGCCAGATCGGCATCGTTCCGATCGTGGATGCGCTCGCCAAGGCCGAACAGGCTGGCCTGGACCTGGTGGAGGTGGCCCCGGAGGCCGACCCCCCAGTTTGCCGCATTTACGACTACAAAAAGGTTGTCTACGAGAAGAAGAAAAAACAAAAAGAATCGAAGAAAAAAGCGACCCACACGCATCTGAAAGAAGTGAAGCTGCGCGTGGCCATCGATGCCCACGATCGCGAATTCAAGATCAAGCGGGCGCGGAAATTCCTCGAAAAAGGGGATAAGGTGAAATTCACCATCATCTACCGGGGCCGCGAGATCACCAAGCCGGAGCTGGGGCAGCGGCTGATCCAAACGATCAAGGAAGAGTTGGCTGATATCGGCGAACTTGAGCAGCCTCCCGCACGCGCAGGCAAACAGATTCATATGATCATGAACCGGCGGAAAGACTACGACCCGGAAAAGCAGAAAGCCGAGCAAACCTGAACTCACCGTCTTTCACGAGACGATTTTTCTCAACGAGGTGAACGTCCATGCCCAAAGGTAAAACACACAGAGGAGCGGCCAAGCGGCTGCGGCTGACAGGGACCGGCAAAATTCGCCGGAACAAACAGAATCACAGCCATATCCTGACGAAGAAATCCCCGCAGCGCAAGCGCCGGCTGCGCCAGGCCACCCTGGTGCATCCAGCCGATGAAAAGCGCCTCAAGCGCCTCATTATCAACTGAGAGCCTCTCCTTCCCCCAAGCGGGATAACACTTTAAGCAAGGAAAGCCAAAATGCGTGTTATCAACAATGTCGCGTCGCGTCGGCGGCGAAAAAAAGTCCTCAAGTCGGCACGTGGATATTATCAGGGCCGCCACCGCCTCTTTCAGAATGCGAAGGAAACGGTCAAGCGGGCCTTGCAGTATGCCTACCGCGATCGCCGGAACAAAAAGCGCAATATCCGCATGCAGTGGATCACCCGGATCAATGCCGCATGCCGTCTCAATGGCATGTCCTACAGCCGCTTGATCAATGGATTAAAGACCGCTGGCGTGGAACTCGATCGCAAGATGCTGAGCGAGATCGCCATCAACGATCCCGAAGGCTTCAGCCAAATCGTGGACCGTGCCCGCCGCGCTCTGGAAACCACGAACCAGGAGGTTTCCAAGCGAAAGGTTCCTCTTCTTTAAGTTAAGGGGCTTTCCGTTGAGTGAGACTTAAACTCCCTGTCGGCGTTTGGCGGGGAGTTTTTCTCGTCCCACTCCTGCAAATCCTGGTATTCCCCCTGGCCAGGCCAGTTGACGGAACGCCGAAGCCATTTCGCCTCTGGCAAAAGGAGCCGATGGCTGTAAAGCCGGAGTTGTTCGCTGCTCCAAAGGATTTCGTGGAAGCCCAAGTCGGGGCCGGGAGCTTTTCTCCTGAGAAGAGGGGCGCCGGCATTGAGATAGGTGATGTTCTCGAATTTCGGACTGCCATAAACCCAGCGATGATGGTGGTGTCCGTGCATCCAGAGAACGGGCAGGCCGAGTTGATTGAGGAGCCGCAGAATCTCCTCGGCATGAAGAAGCTGAGGTCCGCGGTCATGGGGTAGCACGCCGGGCGGATCCTCTGGCGGGAAATGGCAAAGAAAAATAACCTGGCTGGCTTTTTCCCGGACTTCACTCAATTTGTTCTCCACGAAATCGAGATACCGCTGCTCGATTTTGCCGTGTGATCCGATTCCATTACTCGTTGCCGCGTTCAGGCGAAAGAGCGCAATTCCTTCCTCTGGAAAAATCAGCGATTGCCTGCGTTCGGGGTGAAACGCCCTGCCGAGATAACGCATAAAAGTGGCGGCATTGAGATCTCGACGGGTGTAACAATCGTGATTCCCCGGCACGGAATAGATACGCGGCGGAGTTTCCTTTGTGAGCGGGGCGAAGACTTTTGCCGCCCGGAGAAATTCCCCTTTGAGCGTGGTAGTGGAGAAATCGCCGCTCATGAGGACAAGATCCGCGGCAAGCTCGGACAGTTTCTCGACGAGACCCGGAGCGAACTCCATCCGGAAGCGCCGGCAGCGTCCCCCAACCAGCAGGTTTCCAATCCCAAGGACACGCTTGCCCGCGTACAGAACGGGATCGACGGGCACCTGCCAGAAATGCAGATCCCCCACGTGAAGAATGCGGTAAGGTTGAGATTCCGATGCCATGCGAAAAAGACGGCGGCAGAAGAGTGTTTCCTCCCCTGCCACCGTGAGTTGAACTTTCCTCAGGCGATATGGAAGGTGGTGCGAGCCGCGGAGCCGCGCAGGCCGTTGCTGCGAGCTTCCCAGCCGGAGGGAAGGTAACGGGAAAGCTGGCGGAAGTCGTTCACGCCAAGGCCTTCATCGGTCAGGGCCGCGCGCAGCTGCTTGGTGAGCTCGCTGCCATCCTTGATGTGGCCTTCCTGGATAAACTTTCCAAGGATCTCTTTCTTGTGCATGGCGGTCATGCGCTTGCCCTTGCGGCGCCGGCGGCCATTTGAGCTGGAGCGCTCGCCAAGCAATTCAAGTAATTGATCTTCTTCCTTGTCCAGTTCTTCTTTCTGGCGGCGGATTTCTTCCAGACGGCGGCGGGCCGGTTCCACAACGGCGGCCTTCTTCTGGGAGAATTCCTGCTCCAGGCGTTGAAGTTCTTCGTTAATTTCACCAGCGGTTTGAGCCATGGTTCTTCTTCCTTTTCTCTTTTTCTGTTTGGAACAGTTTAGGCTGAGCAAATGTTTTTGAATGAGTTCATTAGCCAGAAGGCAGCTAATTCTCCTTGAGGGGTGGGAACGTTTTCCCGACTGCGCCCACTATTTTCATCTGCGGAGCGGGGTATGGAGTCAAGCGAACATATGAGACAAAGAGCAATTGAAGTTCAACGGGCCGGGTTCGCCACTCTTCCGATTTTCCCACTGTCCGGGGGTCTGGTGATTCCTCTCTGAGTTGTATGACCAGAGGCAAAATGGTGCCGTGGTATTGGTTCAACGCGATTTTAGCTTGGGGCCAAAAGTCTTCCATCAGGGGATCCTTCGGCCATCCCGCGTGCTGTAAAACGGGCAATTTCAGGGTTAAGGGCGTAGTTGTCGGGTCGTACTGAGTTTGAACTTCCCGAGTAATAAACTCTTCCTGGGCGAGATAAGTTTGCTGGAAGATTTCATCCTCCATCGGGATCATATGGAAATCCGCTTCTTGAAAACCCTGAATTCTCTCCATTTCATAGGTGTTTTCAATGATTTGGCGCTCCAAGTCCGGCCGGTGTCCCGGCCATGCCATGTAGGCAAATAAAATAAAGAGGAGTCCAAACGTCACTCCGCCGGAATACTGGGGCTGGCGATGAAACTTGGTCCAGCTTTGGCCGACCTTTTCCGTCATTTCATCGAAGGTCATTGCCTCTTCATCGGAGTCAGTTGGAACCGGACGAACAAGAGTTTTGCCAAAGAAATCATGGATCCCCTGCTTGAATGGATTGAACGGAATCGTCAACGCCACGGCGACGAGAATGCAAACCATTGGAAAATCCGTGAGCAATGACTTCACGTATTCCTCGACCATGCTGTCGGCCTGGCCAAGGAAGAGGCGAACAAGCGGATAGGTAACAAAGCCGGGAAGGAGAATGACTGTGCGCGCCAGCGCTTGTTGCCACGTGGGAAAATTGCCCCGGTAATCCGTCACACGAATTCCGAGCAGCATTTTGCCCAGTGTGCGACCTTTCCCGACAGGGCCATTGAGAAGGACAAAGTAGAGAAGAACGAAGATACTTGTGACATAAGGCGACCATTCACCCAGGGCCCAGAAGACATCCGGGATGCCCCGGCTGGCGAAGTGAATGGCTCCGATGACGACAAACAGATCGAGCAAGAAGGCGAAAAAGCGCCGGAAGAATCCCGCCACGGGGAGTTTGGGCATGCGAAGGAATCCGGGCTGAGTATTGCCCGCGATATCGGACATGAAGTTTTCCTCTTCGGGTGATGGGGCAGGCCATCAGCAAATGGCCTTGGCGAAGGACACGGCTTCGCGGCGTATAAGGTCAATCCTTAGGAGGGAGGTCCTCCATGGAATAGCCGGAAGTTTTCAGCTCGTGGGCCAGGGTTTGAAGCTGGACGTCGAGGAGCTTCATCCGCCGGAGGAGGTTGCGCTCCTCGAGCAGGGACTGGCGCGCGTAGGGGTCGCTGACGAGAAGGGAGCTGGCCACATCGCAAACCACGGCGGGATGCTGGTGCGTGTTGACCAGGTTTGTCAGCGAGCGGCGGCCTTCCTGCACATGGTTGCTGATCGCTTCACTGACCAGGGCGATCTGGTTCATGAGGCGAAAGACCTCGCTGCGATCGGGGGGCTCGACCACCTCGCGGATCGGGTCCACCTGTGCAACACGGAAGGGGGTTGTCTGGACTTCCTTGATCAATTCGACACGTTCGACGCCCTCGACCAGGATATTCCACCGCTCGTCCTCGATCTTGTCGGCGTAAAGGATTCGCGCTGTAGTGAAAACCCGATGGATCGAGGGGGCACCAAAGTAATCTTTCTCGTAACCTTCCCTCAGCTGGGCGATACCCAGCTTTTGATCGCCTGCCATGACCGCCTCCATCATCGCGACGTAGCGCGGCTCGAACACGTGGAGAGGCAGGTGCGTGCGGGGAAAGAGAACGGCTTTCGGGAGCGGGAAGAGGGGAAGGTGGTAGGTCATACGTCTCTCGCAGAAGAATTCGGGGAACTATGGCGATCTGCCCGGCCAGGTCAAGCCTTCAAGTCCGGAGCATGGATGGAGCCATTGCGAGGAGAAAGCCCGCGATATCCGGCATTTTTGGTTGCATAGGCCCTCCCTTTGCCCGTTTTCTTACGCGCCGTCGGCGAGGAGCTGGAAAAGCAGCCTCTTCTGCCGGCCATCCCACACGCATCCCGACGAGTCTCCCCGGTGCCCGGGCCTCCTGTATGAAGCATTTCCGGGTGGGATTTGCTCGCACGACGGATGCGGAGGATAAACCATCCCGCGGAGGAAACCCGCATGTCGAACGTCACGATGAAGCAACTGCTCGAAGCCGGTGTGCATTTCGGGCACCAGAGCCGCCGTTGGAACCCCAAGATGAAGCCGTATATTTATACGGACCGCAATGGCATCTACATCATTGATCTCAAGAAAACCCTGCGCCTTTTGCGCGATGCGACGAAGTTTGTTCGCGAGTCGGCCGCCTCAGGCAAGAGAGTGCTCTTTGTCGGCACAAAGAAGCAGGCGAAGGACATCATCCAGGAAGGCGCTTCCAACTGCGGCATGTACTATATCAACCAGCGCTGGCTGGGTGGTATCCTGACAAACTTTGACACCATTCGCAAATCCGTTCTGCGCCTGATTCATCTGGAGAAGATGATCGAAGAGGGCAGCATCGAACAGTTCAGCAAGAAAGAACAGGCGATGCTCAACCGCGAGCGCATGAGCCTTTCCAAAAACCTGGGCGGAATTAAAGGAATGGATCGCCTGCCCGATATTATCTTCATCGTCGATCCGTCCAAGGAACACATCGCCGTGCGCGAGGCCGATCGTCTCAAAATCCCGATCGTTGCCGTGGTGGATACGAACTGCGATCCTGATCCGATCGACCACGTGATTCCCGCAAACGACGACGCGATTCGTTCCATCAAGCTCATGGTCGGGCAGATCGGCGAGGCCTGCCGCGAGGGCTTGCAAACCCTCCAGGGGCTGGAAGAAGAAGAACTCTCCCCCGAGCAGATGATGGGCATGCCGATGAGTGCCGAGGAGCTGGAAAAAAACTTCAGCATCTACCAGGCGAACGAAGGCACCTTGCGCCATGGCGAGCCGGTGGGGTCGCCGGGTTCGGAGCCGACGGAACCAACGAGAGCGGAATTGCCCGGCGCGATCCCCACCCCGGTGGGCGAAAACCCGGTGGATGTCCCCCCGAGCAACGACGTGAAGCAGTCAGCTCCTGAACCAGCTCAGCCCCAGAATACTGAAGAAAACAAAGAGGGCGGGGAGTAAGACTCCTCGCCTCATTCAGAGCCCGGCCCGGGCCCGTTGACGAAACCATCTTCCGAGAAGTGAGGATCTCATGGCGAATATTACTGCAGGATTGGTGAAAGAGCTGCGCGATAAGACCGGCGCAGGCATGATGGAATGCAAGAAGGCCCTTCAGAAGGCAGAAGGGGAGCTGGACAAGGCGATCAAGCTTCTGCGCGAAAGTGGAGCAGCGAAAGCCGCCAAACGCGAAGCGCGGACCGCTGCCGAAGGCCTTGTAGATATCGCCACGAACAGCGATTCCACCGCCGCGGGCCTTGCCGAGCTGAACTGCGAAACGGACTTTGTCGCCCGGAACGAGGAATTCCAGGAGGCCGTGAAGGCCATGGCCAATGCGGCGCTGGACAGCAAAGTGACCAGTGGCAATCAGCTCGGCGATACGAAGCTGCCGGATTATGGCAAGACAGCTACTGAGGTCGTGACCGATCTCCGTGCCAAGATTGGCGAGAAAATCGAAATCCAGAACGCGGAGTATATCAGCGAAGACGTGGTCGCTGGCTATATCCATCCCCCCGGCAAGATCGGAGTGGTTGTGGCGGCGAAGCTCAATGGCGCGAAGCCGACGGAAGAGCTTCAGGAAACGCTGCGCGGTATCGCGATGCATATCGCGGCGATTAACCCGCGATTCCTGACGGAAGATGAGATCGACCAGTCGACCGCCGATGCCGAGCGCGAGATCTTCGTGAACATTGCCAAGAAGGAAGGCAAGCCTGAGAACATCATTCCGAAAATCGTCGAGGGCCGCATGAAGGCATTCTATAAAGAGAATTGCCTTGTGTCGCAGATTTATGTGAAGGATGGAAAGAAGACTGTGCAGGAGATCGTTGACGAGGCCGGGAAAGCGGCTGGCGGCTCCGCCAAGTTGACTCGCTTCGTGCGGTTCCAGGTTGGCGAACACGTCGATAAGACGGAACAAGAATAAGCCGCAGGCGCGATTTCGACGCGAGGGTTCCCATGTCGCAGAGTGATGGCATTGCGAGTGAAGAGTTGCGCGAAGAACGCGAGCCCGTCTATCGGCGCGTTGTTTTGAAACTCAGCGGCGAGATGATGAAAGGAAAGGAGGCGTTTGGTTTAGACCGCGCCTCCGTTCTTTTTATCTCGCGTGAGATCAAATCCGTCCATGACCTGGGCGTTCAAGTCGGAGTGGTGATTGGCGGAGGAAATATCTTTCGCGGCAGCAGCGACGCGGCCCAGCACATGAAGCGTGCCGTCGCTGACCAGGTGGGCATGCTCGCCACGATCGTGAATGCGCTCATGCTCCAGGATGCCCTCGAAGGAATGAATGTCCCCACGCGGGTCATGACGTCCGTGCCTATCCCCCAGGTGGCCGAGCAATATATCCGGCGCCGGGCCATTCGCCACATGGAAAAAGGGCGCGTTGTCATCTTCGGCGGTGGAACGGGAAATCCTTTCTTCACAACCGACACGGCAGCGGCGCTGCGGGCGGCGGAAGTGGAAGCCGATGCCCTGCTCAAGGGGACAAAGGTCGATGGCGTCTATACCGCTGATCCGAAGAAAGATCCCGAAGCACAGTTTCTTCGCACTCTGAGTTACGAACGGGCCATCAAGGAAGATTTGAAGGTTATGGACGCCGCTGCGATTTCTCTTTGCCGCGAGAACAGGATGCCTTTAATTGTCTACAATCTCTCTTCTCCCGGCAATACTTGCAGGGTAATCTGTAAGGGAGAGATTGGAACTCAGGTCACTGGAGAAGACGCTCATGCCGGAACTTGATGAAGTCTTTAAAACCGCTGAAACGAAAATGAAGCACGCCATTGAGGCGCTTGACCATCATTTCAACACGCTGCGCACGGGGCGGGCTTCCACGGCGCTGCTCGATGATGTCACCGTCGATGCGTATGGACAGCAGATGCCGCTGAACCAGGTGGCAAGCGTCAATACGCCGGACGCGCGAACGATCGCGATTACCCCGTGGGACAAGAACCAGCTCGGCGCGATCGAACGATCGATTCAAGCGTCGGACCTGGGGCTGAACCCCATGAACGACGGAAAGATGATCCGCCTTTCAATCCCTTCGCTGACAGAGGAGCGGCGCAAAGACCTTGTCAAACGGGCTCACCACATGTCCGAGGAAGCCCGGATCGCGATTCGCAACGTGCGCAAGCATCAGAAAGAAGCGATCGAAAAAATGAAAAAAAATAAAGAGCTGACGGAAGACGAGGCCCACGCAGCTATCGATGATCTCCAGAAGATCACCGACAAGTGGGTGGCGAAAGTGGATGAGCATCTGGAAGGAAAAGAGAAAGAGATCATGGAGGTCTAATCTCCTCCATCTCCAGCGAGCAGAACGACACGAGGCGGCCCTGGATTCAGAGCCGCCTTCTTCTTGGTGAGTTACTTTTTCTTCGCCCGGCCCGATTGCTTTCGGGCGATCAATTCCTTGGGGTTCAGTTTCTGGAGGCTCTTTGGCACGAAGAGGCCGTCTTTCCGGATCAGCTTGCCATCAAAGGAAATCTCTCCCCCGCCGTAGTCTTTGCGCTGGATGCAGACCAGGTCCCAGTGGAGCCCCGACCGGTTGCCGTTGCTGGCGTCGTCGTAAGCCTGGCCCATGGCCATGTGAAAGCTGCCGCTGATTTTCTCGTCGAAGAGGATATCGCGCATGGGATGGAGGATCTGCGGATTGAAGGCGATAGCGAATTCGCCGACATAGCGGGCCCCTTCGTCCTGTTCGAGGACCTTGTTGAGCTTGCGGGTCTGCTCACGGTCGGCCGCTTTCGCGTCCATGATCTGCCCTTTTTCAAAACGCAGGGTGATGTTTTCATAGGGCGTCCCCTCCCAAACGGTGGGCGTGTTGAAGGAAACGGTTCCCTCGACGCTCGTTTTCACGGGAGCCGTGAAGCATTCGCCGTCCGGGATGTTATGCGCTCCAGTGCAGGGAATCACACCGATGCCTTTGATCGAGAGGCGGAGATCCGTCCCAGGGCCTGTGATTTCCACCACGTCGGTCTTTTTCATGAGATGAGCCAGCGGCCGGACCGCTTTCTCCATCCTGGCGTAGTCCAGGGTGCAGACATTGTAATAGGAATCGGCGAATTTCTCCCGGGGCTGGCCGGATAGCTGGGCCATGGACGCATTGGGATAGCGAAGCACCACCCAGCGCGAATCCTTGACCCGCTTGTTGCGAACCGGAATGGCGACCTGTTTGTTATACAGATCCATCTTCTGGCGGGGCACATCGCTGAGTTCGAAAATGTTCCGCGATCCCCGGATACCGATATAACAGTCCGAGCGCTTGATCTGGTCCATCTCCAGTTGGCTGAGCGGTTTGAGCATGGGCTCCTTCACCGAATGGAGGAACTTGCGCATGATTTCAGGATCGACAAAGTGCACATAGGGGGCGGCGCCGACGGCCGTCACCTCCTCGACGATGGCCTCGGCGAGTCCTGCTGTGTCCAGGCCCACCGCCTGGATAAAAACAAGTTCTCCCCTTTTCGCTTTCACGGAATGCCGCACGAGCACGCGAGCCAGATCGCGGTCGCGAGAGTCGTGAATTGCCATGCTGTTCCCCCTTTTCTTTTAAGAACGGATTTGGCTAAACTGTGAAAGAAGGTTAACGTGACGCAGGGTTTAAGGAAAGCGGAAAGAGAGTCATGGGAAAAAAGCAACCGGGCAACTCGCCCGCCAAACCAGGGCGGGGCAAACTGCGAAACGTCCTCAAGGCATCCGATTGGGCGGTTTACGAACCGCCAGATAAAGACAAGCTGCGAATCGCCCGCGTCTATATCAATTACGGCATCGAGTCGGGCGTCGAGCTGGACGGCGAGCTGATCCGCCTGAAAAACCGCCGGAACATGCCGACGGTGGCGGGCGACCTCGTCTATACGGACGGGGAAACAGTGGAGGGGATTCTTCCGCGCGGAAAGGTGCTGGCGCGCTATGCGGACGAAAGCGGAGTTCGTTTGATGGCCTCCCAGTTGGATCAGGCCGGGCTGGTGATCAGCGCTTCGCTTCCAAGTTTCCAGGAAGGATTCGTCGATCGCTACCTGGTCTATTGCCGCATCGTCGAGCTTCCTCTCTTCATCATCCTGAACAAGATTGACGAAGCGCACGAAAGCATCTGGGACCGGCTGAAGCCCTTCGAGTCGGCGGGCGTCGATGTGATTCCGGTTTCCGCTCTCACGGGAAAGGGAATGGATCTGCTCCATCGGCGCTTGAACAAAGGAATTACCGTGCTCTCCGGGCTTTCCGGTGTCGGGAAGTCGACCCTGATCAATGCCCTGCTGGATGTGGACATTCCCGTTCAGGAAGTGAGCGGCTCGACAAAGAAGGGCCGCCATACAACGACGGCCGCCGAGGCTTACGAGCTGGAAGACACGCTGATTATCGATACCCCCGGTATTAAGAAATTCGGATTCCTGGGTATTGCTCCAGAACAAGTGATCCAAGGATTTCCCGAGATGATTCCCTTCGCCGCGGATTGCGACTATGATGATTGCCTTCATGTGGAAGAGAGTGACTGCGGCGTTAAGCAGGCCGTGGAAGAAGGCCGCATCGACGAACGGCGCTATAACTCCTACTGCGAGCTGATGCGGACGCTCAAGGCGGAAGAGCCTTATTGATTGAGGCGGCTTGCGACGGCCTCCCCAATGCGTTCCGCGTTCGCCATCGCCGTGAAGGTCAGTCCCTTCGCGGGGAGGTGCGGAAACGTCGAAGCATCCGCGATATAGACACCTTCCGTGCCGCGGAGACTCCCGTCCGTCCGCGTGGTGAGCGGCCTCTCCTCCTCGGACATCGGCAGCGATCCTCCATAGTGAATTGATGAACCATATCCCGGGTCGATACGCCGCAGGGGCAGGCAGCCGAGTTTTCTTAAACAGCGCATCAGACGTTTTTCTGTCGTATAGATGCGCTCTCTTTCCGTTTCCTCATGACGATATTCGATGAAGGCCGAGGGAGTTTCGCCCTCTTGCGGAGGCCGGAGCGTCAAGGTCTTGCCCTCCGCTGGGCGATCCTCGTGGTGGATGCCGACAATAATGAAGGAGGGTTGGAGCATGCGCATGAGCTGAATGCTTTCGCGGGTAGCCAGCGGCGCTTCCTTGGCCAGCTTGAAAGTCAGGAGCGAGCGGTAAGAGTAGATCTGCGCCTGCGCAAGCGGCAGGCCCGGTTGATTGAAGTAAATCATCAGTTGAGTCAGGCTGTGGCGGCGGTTTCGGGTCGCCCTGCCAAGGCGCTTCCAAACAAGGCAGGGATAATATGTATAGGGGTTGCTGAGCAGGGGCACGTCCACATCGTATTCCCGCAGACTGTGGAGCGCGAGGCGCGCCGTGCCCAGATTACCCGCCGCCAGGACCAGGCGGTCGCAAGACTCTCTCAACCGCTCGCGGCCTTCCAGGCGGATGGAGTCGACGGAAACTCCCCCGCCCTGCTTGTTCTCAAAGGAAAGGACAAGACGGCCAGGGATGTACTCGAAATTCGAATATCTTTTCAATTCATCCAGTGTATAGACGGGCCGATACACGGCCCGGTCTTTATCGGCCCAGAATTCCATATCGAAATAGCGAAGGGGGCCGCGGCCGCGAAAGCGCCTCGTGGCCATGGCGAGTCTCGGAGTTCCGAGATAAAAGCCGCGCCGATTCAATTCCCGCCGGCGGCGCCTGTATTCGTGGAGTATCTTCCGGGCGTTTGAATCCGGGCGGGGCGCTGGAAGCAGATAGGGCGATGGGCCGAAGAAGGCCGCCAGGTCATCGTCGCTTTCCCCGCAAATGCCCACACGGTTTCCGACGGATTCATAGTAGGGCTGGAGATCGCGACGGCTGATGGGCCAGCCATCCATGTCATCGTCTGTATAGGGTGGCGTCGCCGCGCCCCATCCGGCGGCCAATCCGCCCACGGCCATGGTCTCCATCGCCTGGAAGAGTCCTGCCATCGCGGGCGAGGGCGGCCCCTTGGCGATATACGCCCTGGGGGGCGTGAGTTGAGCCCCCACGCGGACACTGCCAAAAGGAATGCCTTCGAACTCATCGCCCAGGAAGTAGCGATGCTGGGCCTCGTCGGTGTGCCGGATCGTTTCGAAATCTTTTTCGGGAATCAGGCCTGTATAGCGCTCTTCATTCCGCCCCGCGTCAAGCATGCGCACACGATGCCCCTTTTGAACAAGAGGCCAGGCGGCTTGTACCGCGCTCGCGCCGGAACCAACAACGATTATATCCGCCATAGGACCCTCAGTGTCGCGAGGAATGCGGTTCCTGCCAGCCCCTTGAGGCCCGCCTTGGCCGCCGTATAGACAATCCTCGGTATGAGCAGGCGATCCGCCCGGCGGCCGGGAAGGAAATGCTCCGTGTAGTGCGGCGACGCCTCGAGGATGGCGGAAAGGGCGAGGAGTTGGCGGCGCAGCAGGTGATCCTTCTCCAGGATCGCACAGCCGGCGTCGAGCAGTCCGATGCTCCAGGGGTGGCGCCGGGCAAAGCGCATGATGCCCGCATTGGACGGCTTTCTCCGCTCGGCTCGCGTGTGCAATTCGCAAAAGTCCGCGTAACGGCGCGCGATGTCCTCGGGAATCGATTCGCCGACCAGGTGGCGCGCAAAAATCCGCCCCTCCTTATGGAAAAGAAGGGGCGGATCGGATTCGCGGTTATCCATGAGTTGGGCCTTTGAAGTGCCTCAGGCCTTCTTGGCTTTCACCTTCTGGTCCTGAAAGGCTTCGTGAACAGCGCGCACCGCCTCGTCGAGGTCTTCCTCCGAAATCAGCGCGGAGATTTTGATCTCTGAAGTGCTGATGCTCTGGATGTTAATGCCCTTCTCCGAAAGTGCCTTGAACATTTTGGATGCCACGTCCGCATGGGAGCGCATTCCGACACCCACGGCACTGACCTTTGCAATGGAGGGATCGCCGACAACGTCGCGGCCGCCGAACTTCTTGGAAAGATCCTCGGCGAGTTTCAACGCCTTCTCGTAATCGGCGCGCGACACGGTGAAGCTGATGTCGTTCTTTTCATCCGCGGCGACGTTCTGGATGATCATGTCGACCACAATGCCAGCCTCGCCGATTGCGCCAAAAACTTCGGCGGCGATGCCGGGGTGGTCGGGCACGCTGAGCATGGTGATTTTCGCTTCGCTGCGATTGAACGCAACGCCACTGACGACAACGTCTTCCATTTCTTTCTCCTCGGGGACCACGTAAGTCCCAGTCTGATCATGAAGGAAGCTCCGAACATGGAGCGGCACATTATAATTCTTGGCGAACTCGACGCTTCGCGACTGGAGCACACCGGCACCGAGGGAAGCCAGCTCAAGCATCTCGTCGTAACTGATCCGGTCAATCTTGTGGGCCGAAGGGCAGATGCGCGGATCCGTTGTATAGATTCCATCGACGTCCTTGTAGAACTCGCAGACATCGGCTTTGATCGCGGCTGCGAGAGCGACGGCGGTGATGTCGGAGCCACCCCGCCCCAGGGTCGTATATTCCTGCTCTTCCGTGGTTCCCTGGAACCCGGCCACCACGGGAACAACGCCCTCTTTAATGGCCGCGTCGAGCCTCTCGCTGGAGATATCCGTAATGCGGGCTTTTCCAAAAATGCCTTCCGTAATGATTCCCACCTGGTGGCCGGTAAAGCTTTGTGCATTCACTCCGACGGAGTTCAGGGCAATCGCCAGCAAGGCGATCGACTGCTGCTCACCGGTCGACATGAGCATATCGAGTTCGCGCGGCGGGATATCGCTCATCATCGTTTCCGCCATCCGGATGAGCCGGTTTGTAGCATCTCCCATGGCGGACACGACGACAACGACATCATTGCCCTCGTCTCGTGTCTTCTTTACGATATCGGAGATTTTCTGGAACTTCTCAAGAATGAATTCCGCTCCGTAGAGCGGTTCGTCCTCGGAGCGGGCTTTGCCTTTCCCTTTATCTCCGAGGGCATCTCCACCAAACTTCTGAACGATCAGGGCCACTCATGGCCTCCATCTGAAACAAAATATGCCCCGGCGCACTCTCTAACCGGGGCACGTTAAAGACCGAATTCTGCCCCCATCTGTCAAGGGTGGAAATGACACACTCTGTAAAACACCGGGACACGGTTTCCCTTGTTATACGGGGTTTTTGGCTTATCCAGGGGTGATCAGCCCGCGGAGATGCGCGCACAGCCAGGGAGAAACAAGGGTGGCGCCCAATACAAGAATCCACAGGCGGCCCGCGAAGATATTATAGTCGGCCAGGAGCTTCTCCCATGAAATTCCCCTCATATAGTGCATGAACAGGAATTCGAAGGCAATGGTCATGGCCAGCCAGGCGCCACCAACAGCCCAGAAATGCCTTGCCGGCCCCTCTCCAAACCATGCGACACCGCCCAGAACGACAAGAAAAAGCACCCCGACGAAAAGCAGCGTTCCCGCCACATGCGCAGCTTGCTCGCCCACCCGCGGGCGGATGAGCATCTCGCGCACAGCCCCGGTCGCAATGGCGGAGGCGGCGAGAACAGTCCAAAGGATCAGAATTTTGGCGAAAAAGAGCAGATCCAACGGAGCCTCTTCCAAGCATCTTTTCGAAAAAACCTTCTGTCCAGACTGCCTATCCGGGCAAGAGCGTTTCCCAGAGGCGAGCGGGATCCCTGTTATCCCGGAGTTTTTCCCGTGAGTCTTTTATTTATATTAATAGCTGGAAATTCACCTTGCTGAACTTCTCAGACGCCCCATACTTCCCCAGACAATTCTTCCCTCGAGAGGAGAGAAACCTCTATGCTCAGCGTTTTGAAGCAAGTTTCCGGGCCCAAACCCGGTTCAATCACAATCGGTTTGCTCACAGCAACGGTCCTGGCGGTTTGTCTCGCTCCTGTTTCCGCCCAGCAAATCGTGACGGACAGGAAACCAAACGGCCGTACGGCCATCTCCTCGGAAAACTATTCTCCGCCGAAATTCGAAAGCCGGCCAGAGGTTATCTACGGAACCGACGACCGCATCGACGTTTTTCAAGAAAGCGATCCCGCCCGCCTGCAAATGGCGGATTCCACCTGCGGCCTTCTGGATGCCAGCCAGCTCACCGATAACGGCGATGGGACTTTCGCGATACAAACGGCGCCCTACCGGGTCGGCCCCTATGACGCCTGCTCGGGCGAACCCTTCGCCGATCAGCCGGAAGCGATGTTCTGCTCGGGTTTTCTCGTCGGGCCGGACCTGATCGCCACCGCGGGCCATTGCTATGATACCAGCGATCTCTCCTCCGCCCGCTTTGTGTTCGGCTTTCGCATGACCGATTCAACCACGGCTGTCACCACGGTGAATGAAGACCAAGTTTACCAGGGTATTGAGGTGGTTGCCCAGGATGTCGATGGATCGACAGGGTCTGATTACTCCGTCGTACGCGTCGACCGCGTGGTCACGGCACCCGGCGCCGTTCCCCTGCCGATCCGCCGTACGGGCGTCGTGGCCAATAACACAGCGATCGGCGTCATCGGCCATCCGGCGGGACTTCCCACCAAACTGGCTTTCGGCCCCACGACCCAGGTTTTCAACAACAGCCCGTCCGCCTTTTTCGTCGCCAATCTGGATACCTACGGCGGAAATTCCGGTTCTGCCGTCTTCAACGCGAATACGGGGATCGTGGAAGGCATCCTTGTCCGGGGAGCCCAGGACTACGAGATCGTGGGAAGTTGCTTTGTTTCCAACCAGCTATCCGACAGCTCAGCAGGCGGGTCCGAAGGAGAAGACGTGACGAAAACCACGGAAATCGCGTCTTTCGTTCCCGAGGTCGACAGCTTCCTGACCTTTGTGAAAGGCTCCTATCCCTGCGGGGGCACAGCACACATTCGCTTGCTGGACAGCAACGCCGGAACGTCGACGCTCCAGGTCACCTTTTCGTCCACGGCCGGGGATTCGGAGGTCGTGCCTGCGACGCAGACCACCGGAGCTATATACGAAGCCCAGGTTCCCCTGGGCAGCGAGGGCGAAACGGTTTCCCCAAACGATGGCGTTCTCCAGGGCGCGCCCGCGGATACGCTGACTGTTGAATACCAGGACGCGTCAAACGGAAGCGGCCAGCCCGAAACGCTGGCTTCCACGGCGGAATTCGACTGCGATCCTCCATCCATCGAAAACATCGTATTCAGCAATGTGCTGCCCAATTCGGCGGTCCTGTCCTTTGACACGACGGAGACCGCCAGCGCCGAGGTGGCGGTGGGGTCAAGTTGTGCCGTCACCCCGCTTTCCTTTAAATCCTCGATCGGGATGAGCCATCAGATCACAATCGATGGGCTGAATGAAAACTCGGTTTACTTCTACCACATCACGGCAGCCGACGGAGCCGGAAACGAGACGATGACCAATTGCCTCGCCTTTGCCACGGCTTCCTTTGGCCCGAATTCGCTGTTCGAGGATTTCGAGCCAACCCAGCCCGCTTCCTGGCTGACTGATTCGGCCATCTCCTCCGACGAGTGGGAATATGTGTCAGACAACCTGGCGCGATCCCCAAGCCATGTCTACCTCTTCACTCCCACGAGCAGTGATCCGCGGGACGCGCGTTTGGTCACGCCGTCTTTCAGCGATGGCGATTTCTTCGAATTCTACCACACCTTCGACTTTGAATCCGGCTTTGATGGCGGCGTGATCGAGATCACGACGGATGGCGGATCCTCGTGGACCGACCTCGGCCCCTATATCCTGAACGGGCCTTACAACTCGGATATTTCCCTCGGTACGGGAAGCCCCATCGCCGGGCGGGATGTCTGGAGCGGCGGCTCTTTCTCGTCGATGGAGAAAGTTGTCGTGGACATTTCCTCTTTCTCTGGAAGCAAGCAGGTGCGATTCCGCTTTACGGCGGACAGCTCGGTCAGCTCCGGGGGCTGGATGATCGACGATGTGCGCGCCTATACAGTGATTCCGCCAGAGCAATTGCTCAATGCAACGTCCTGGCGGCTATACTGAAGACAAGCCTTTCGTGGCAAACGAATGACTCAACGGCGGGAGCAAAATGCTTCCGCCGTTTTCCTATTTTCCGTAATCCTGCATTCGTTTCGGCCTGCGAATGAGGAAATAGAGGAGAGCACCGAGAGCCTGGGTCAGGACAATCACAATGATCCAGACGACTTTCTCGTTCCCGTCATTAGGCTCGTTGATGGCGCAGTCCACCAGCATCCAGATCCAGAATGCGGTGAGCAGGAGGGAAAGGATGGTTATGAGGCCAAAGCAGAGGAAAAACAGAAATCCGCCGGCGGCGAAGGTGGTCGTGTCCTCCATGAAGCGTCCTCCCTCTTCAAAAGAATCGATTAAATTGATTTCCCGCATTGTGCCAAGATGTATTCGAGAATCGAGTGGGCAACGGCAATTCTTACAGGTCGTCCTGAATCCAGAAACTTCTTATTTGCATCCGGCCGGTGTCTTTTTCAATATTCCGGAACGCGCAAAAAACGGGTGTGAGAGTTCATGAGAGTTTCCATCGAAAAACCCGGCCTTTTATCTTTTGCCTTGTTAATCTTCCTGGTGCCTCCCCTGTTCGGGGCAGGCTCCTTTGAAGTCACGCCTCTGTCATATCCCCGCAATATGCACGGATCGACGATTGTTGGTGATTACCTCTATGTGGTCGGCGGAGATACCCCGGGAGGATTCACGAAATCGGTCCAGTCCGCCGCGATCCAGCCCGATCAGAGCCTCGGCCCGTGGCTGGAGAATACCGCTCTGCCTGTGAATTTGATTTACCTGGGAAATTCCGTGGCGGCGACGACCACAACGATTTACGTGTGCGGTGGGCAGAGGGTCCGCGAGATGGAAGGCCCGACTCAGTATGAGAAACGAGACAGCCCGCTCACCTATTTTGGCCAGCCGGGCCCATCGGGAATTGTGGGTGACTGGCAGAAAACAGAGGCTTGGGGCGCTCCCCAAAGCATCGGAACCGCGGCCGTTACCAACGGCTCCCACCTCTATGCCATCGGCGGCGGATCGACTGCGGAAGAAGCTGATGGAAAGCTTGTCTATATGGCGAAACTCTCCCCCGCCGACGGCCGGCCCGGGTCGTGGATGGAAACCTCTCCCCTGCCGGAAGGGCGCATGTTTCACGCGGCCCATCAACATGAAGGGAAGATCTATGTCGCCGGTGGTCGAAAGCCGACCGGTGGCCAGGAAATTTCTGACTTGGTGTTTCTGGCTGAGATCTTGTCCGACGGCACCCTCGCGGATTGGCAGAGAGGATCGCAGGCGCTGGAGTATCCGGCCAGTTCTTCCGCGGCATGCGGCTCCCGCCGTTATCTTTTCCTGTTCAATGGGATGACCCAGGATGACCAGCTTCTCGAGCGAGTTCAATTTGCGCGATTGGAAGCCAATGGACTGGGCGAATGGAAATCCACGGGCACGGACTTATCCGCGCGCTATTATGCCTCCGCCGTCCTGGATCAAAAGCGTCACGCCGTCTATATCACCGGAGGACGCCGGACCTCCTATTACCTGGATATCAATGCCAAGGTGTACTGCTATCCATTGAAGGCTCCCTCAAAGCCGCCTGAAATCCCTGCAAAATCCAGCGGTGAAGATCAGTTTTATTCCTATCAAGAGGGACGGGCACTCGCACAGAAAGGGAACCACAATCTTCTGATTTATTTCTATTCGGAAAACGCGAGGGCTTCTGAAACCCTGCTCAACGTCCTGTCCCAATCCTCCAGCTTCTACCGGGGCATCGGAGAAACGGTCCCGGTGGCTGTGAACGTGTTCCAACAGCCAGGCCTTGCGCGTCAATTCCGCATCTCCCGGCTTCCAGCGGTCGTTCTGGTGAATCCCGAGGGCGGAGTTCTTCGCAAGACAAGCGGCCTGCTAAGCCAGAATGAAATCGTCGATTTCGTGAATCAGTAGCGTTCAATCCGCCGTCATAAACTGAAACAGTTCGTCACCCAAGCCGGGGATTTCCTCGTGCCCGTAATCGGGAAAAAGAGCCATGCGCTTGGGCGCGGTGATCTTATTATAGACAGCAAACTGGGTCGATGGCGGGCAAATGTCGTCCATGAGGCCAGTTCCCATGAGGACTTCACCTCGAATGCGATGAGCCAGATGCTGGATATCGATATAGCCGAGCTTTGCATAGATCTCTCCCTCCCGGTGGTGGCGCGGATCGAACTGGCGGAAATAAGTCCGCACATCCTCATAGGCCGCTTTTGCCAGATCCATTTCCATGACGCGCTGGTAATCAGCGAGAAATGGAAACGCGGCCCCGACCCGGCGAATGCGCGGTTCCAAGGCTCCACATACGAGAGCGAGCGCCCCGCCCTGGGAGGCGCCCATGGCGCCAACGCGGGATTCGTCAACCTCCGGGCGGTTCATCACAATGCCAGCGAGTTGAGCGGTATCCAGAAAGACGCGGCGGAAATACATCCTCTCGGGATCATCGTCGATCCCGCGTGTAATCATCCCCCCGAGCGTTCGGCCGCGCGCACCGCCCAGATCCTCGGACTGTCCACCCTGGCCGCGTACATCCAGGGACGCTACGCAGCATCCGGCGGCGACGTAGCTCAGCTTGTCGTGCCAGTTCCCTGAGCTGGCGCTGTAACCATGAAATTGCAGAAGAGCTGGGAAGGGGCCGTTACCCCTTGGCCGTATATACTTTGCGTGGACTCTGGCGCCGCCCACACCGGTAAAGGACAGATCATAGCAATCAGCAAACGCCGCCTGGAATTCCGCGGGCAAAAATTCGACTCGCGCTTCCACGGCTCGCATCTCTTCCATGGAGCGGTGCCAGAATTCTTCGTGATCGCGCGGACGCGGGTTGCGTCCCTGGTAAGTTTTCAATTCCTCCAGAGGCAAATCGAATAAAGGCATTTTGGATATTCCTGTGACTTAATCGGAGGGAAGGCGGCGTTCCGCCGAGCGGGCATGTCCTTCCAGGTTTTCCAGGCGCGCCAGCTCCCGCGCGTCTTCCACCAGACCCTTCCCTTTTTCCAGGTCCTCCATCCGCATCCACGTGCGCGTGCGCAGGAAGTGATAGACAGAAAGGCCGCCGGTGAAGCGTGCCGTCCCGCCCGTGGGAAGGGTATGGTTCGGACCGGCTCCGTAATCGCCCAGGACTTCCGCCGAACCGCTGCCGATGAACAGCCCACCATAGTGCTTCAGTTTCCGGGCCAGCTCGCTCGCGTTCTCGCAGATCAGTTCCAGGTGCTCGGGAGCAATCTCATCGCTCACATGGCGCGCCTCTTCCATGCTCTCAGCCAGAACGGCATAACCCTTGGACAGAGAAGCCTCAGCGGTTTCCCTGGTCGGCAGGCCTTCAAGCTGTTTCGCCAGCTCATTGTTCGTCCGCTCGATCAGTTTTTCATCGGTCGTCACCAGAACCGGCAAGGAGTCGTAGCCGTGCTCGGCCTGGGCGATCAAATCCGATGCGACAACTCTCGGATCCGCTGTGTCATCGGCGAGGACCACCAGTTCCGATGGCCCCGCCAGCATATCGATTCCCACGCGGCCCGAGACGAGCTGCTTGGCCGCGGTGACCCAGCGGCTTCCCGGGCCAACGATCACATCGGAACGGATCTCTTCCAGCGTTCCATAAGCCATGGCCGCGATGGCATGGGCTCCGCCGGCGGAAAGCAACAAGTCCGCTCCCGCGACGTAAGCGGCTGCAACGGTGATCGTCGCCGCGTTCGGGCTGGCGGCAACCACGTGTTTCACACCGGCCGCCCGTGCCGTGACCACTGTCATCAGCATGCTGGAAGGCAGCGGAAATCCGCCGCCGGGCGCATAGCATCCCGCCCGCTCGACCGGCGCCACGTAATGGCCCGCCTGGCCGCCCGGCAAAGGCATCGTCAGTTCGGAAAGGCAATCATGCTGCGCGAGCGCGAACGTCTCGATGCGGTCCGCCACGCGTTTCAGCAAATCCTGGTGTTTTTGCGGGATCGATTCATAGGCCGCGAGCATCTCGTCCGTGCCCAATACCAGCCTCCCGCCCGGCGCGAGTTCATTGAACTGCCTGGCGTATAGACGCAGGGCCTCCTCGCCGCGATTACGCACATTAGCGACAATCTCCGCCGCTTTGGCAAGCGTCTCGGCATCCACCGGGTCGCGCAGCAGCGCGGGCAATTGCTTCGCATCCACCTGGCGGAGAACCCCGGCCATTACGTTTTCCCTTTCTCGCTCGAACGCCTGGCCATGGCGAAAGAGCGATGTTCCAGCTCGCGTTCGACATCCGCCATGGACACACCGGCCCTGGCCATGGCCGTCATGGCAAAGAAGATCAAGTCGGCCGCTTCGTGGGTTACGTCATCCGTGGATTTCGCTTCCGCCAGTTCCTGTGATTCTTCCTTCAATTTCCCTTCGAGCAATTTCGGATCATCGAATAATTCCTTCGTATAGGACCCGTCCGGTGCGCTTTTTTTGCGCTTTTCCAGGGTCTGCTCGAGCTTCATCAGGCCTTCCGCCGGGCCGAAGCAGGTAAACTGGGGGAGGTGGCAATAGCCGCGGCCGTGCTGCTTCACAAAAAAGCCGATCGCATCACGGTCGCAATCGAGCCGGATCTTGTAAAGATCCTGGGAATCCCCAGAGGTCAGCCCCTTGACCCAGAGGCCGCGCTTGCGCGAGTGATAGACGCCCATCTGGCGGTCCACGGCCTCGCGCACGCTTTCCTTGTCCGAGTAAGCCAGCCCCAGCGTGCGGCCCATCTCGTCCATGACAACTGTTGGCCACAGGCCATCGGGCCGATCGGAAATCATCGGCGCCGTAATTGCATCGGCCAGATGAAGCTTGCCCGTATAGATCGCCATACCCACCTGGGCGTCCGCGCCCAGCTTGTCCAGCTCGGCGATTTCTTCTGCCGTTGTGATGCCGCCGGCAAAGGTAACTCGCGCTTTTCCCGCCGCTTTGACGATCTCGGCGGCCAGCTCCATGTCGGTCCCCGCCATGCCCCCTTCCCGCTCGACAAAGGTCACCAGGAAGTGATCAGCCAGCCCTTCGAGTTCCTTCATTCGCTCGAAGATGGAAGAACCCGTTTTTTTAGTCCAGCCTTCCACCACGACCTCGCCTTTATAGGCATCGAGGCAGGCCTGGATGCGATCGGATGGCAGCTCACGCAGAACCTCCGGCTTGGCGGCGGTACCGAGAAGCACTTTGCGGGCGCCCGCATCGAGCCACATCCGCGCCGTCTCCACATCGCGGACACCGCCGCCCACGCGGCAGGGGGCCACGCGCAACAGCTCCTTGATCGTTTTTTCGTTGGACCCTTTGTTCAGCGCGCGGTCGAGATCAATCACAGCGATTTCGCCCGCAAGGCGGAATTTCTCGGCCAGGGGAATCGGATCGCCGTAATCGCGATCATCCTGGCGGGATTCGGCTTTTCCCTGGATCAACTGGACAGCCTGGCCATCCATGAGATCAATGGACGGAATAATCATAGGCGGATCGGAACTCCCTTGCCCGAAAGGTATTTTTTAATATCACCAACGGTATATTCGGCGTCATGGAAAATCGATGCGGCCAGCACCGCATCGGCTCCGGCATCGAGCGCTTCCATCAAGTGGTCCGGCGTGGCGGCGCCGCCGGAGGCGATCACGGGAACATTCACGGCGCGGGAGACTTCGCCCAGCAGCTCGAGATCATAGCCCGAACGCGTCCCGTCGCGGTCCCAGCTCGTGAGCAAAATCTCTCCCGAGCCATAGTCGTCGACGACCGTGCGCGCCCATTCGACCGCGTCTATACCCGTGCGTTTTTTGCCCGACATGATGACGACTTCCCAGCCATCCCCATCGATGCGCCGTGCCGCGTCGATCGCCACCACGGCACACTGGCTGCCAAAATTCTGGGCGATATCACGCACGACTTCCGGCTTGCGGACCGCAGCGGTGTTGACGCCGACTTTGTCGGCGCCCGCCTCCAGCAGATCCCGCGCGTTCTGCGCCGTCCGCACTCCCCCGCCGACAGTCAGCGGTATAGACAACTTCTCGCGCACCTTCTTCACCGTTTCGACCTGGGTGGCCCGGCCTTCCGGCGTAGCCGAAACATCCAGCAGAACCAGCTCGTCGGCCCCCTGTTTCTCGTAGGCAAAAGCCAGCTCTTCCGGGTCGCCGGCATCGCGGAGGCCCTGGAATTTGATTCCCTTCACCACGCGCCCCGCATTACAATCCAGGCACGGAATAATTCGTCGCGTCAGCATCAGGCGGCACCTCCTTCGGCGAATGTAAGCCAGCGCTTGAGCAGCTCCAGGCCCCACTCGCCGCTCAGCTCGGGGTGGAACTGGCAGCTCAGGAGCGCCCCCTTCTCCATGGCGCCGACGAACTTCACCCCGTGCTCGGCAAACCCGCAGGTCCATTCTTCCGGTGCTTCCGTCAGGCAAAAGGAATTGGCGAAATACGCATAGCCCGACCGGAGCACGTTTGCTTCGCCCTCCACCACGAGCTTGTTCCAGCCAAGCTGGGGCACGCGCACGGAATTCGGAAAGCGCCGCACCGTGATAGGCAAAATCCCGAGACCTTCCACCCCGGGATCTTCCTCGCTGTCTTGACACAGGAGTTGATGACCGAGGCACACGCTCATGGTTGGCCGCCCGGCATGGATGCGTTCTCGAATCGGATCGGTCAATTCGTGCTCGTTCAAATGCTTCATGGCGGCCTCGAAAGCCCCCACGCCGGGCAGCACCACGTAGGGCGCTTTCTCGACTTCCCCCGGATTTTCGGTGATGTGGGGCTTTGCGCCCACACGGCGGAAACCCGCCAGAACCGAGGCGAGATTCGCCAGGCCGGTGCGCACAACGCTTACTTCCCAATCCGCCATTAAAGGACTCCTTTAGTGCTGGGCACGTCGCCCGTGCCTTCATCGCGGACGGCCTGGCGCAACGCAAGGGCCAGCGCCTTAAAGGCTGCTTCCGCTTTGTGGTGATCGTTCTCGCCGCGCAAAACATCGATATGAAAGGCCGACTTTGATGCCATGGCCAGCGAAACGAAAAAATGTGTGAGGTTCTCGGAGGCAATATCGCCAACCTGGTCGCGTTGCAGGCCCAGGTTCACCACGGAACAGGGCCGCCCGGACAGATCGATCACGGCCCGCGCCATTGCCTCGTCGAGAGGCGCGTAAGCCGAGGCGAAACGCACGATGCCCCTCCGCTCGCCCAGCGCCTTGTTCAGCGCCTCGCCCAGCGCGAGAGCACAATCTTCCGCGGTGTGGTGGTCGTCCACGTCGAGGTCGCCGCTGCATTGTAAATCGATGTCTATACGCGAGTGCCGCGACAGGGCGCCAATCATGTGGTCGAGAAAGCCGAGGCCAGACTTCACCCTGGCTTTGCCCGTGCCGTCCAGATCGATTTTCAGGGTAATCTGTGTTTCGAGCGTTTTGCGCTCGACCTTCGCGGTTCGCTTGCTCATGGCAGCCACCCTTTCACTTCATCCAGATCGGCCACGGCGCGAGCCGCCCCAGCCGCGATCAAATCTGTTCGTTCCCTTGGCGGATTGGCTGGCTCCGGCAGCCAGCCAATCGGCACCAGGCCCGCCTGGCGCGCGGCGGACACCTGTTCCCCGTCGAGGCAAATCTGCCAGCCCGGAAGCCTTTCTCCCGCAGGAAGTTCCGCAATGGTTTCCAGGCCGCGCTCGCGCGCCGTGCGCGCCAATTGTTCCGTCTGTTGATTCTCCGGAAGCATGAGAACCTCGGGAGCGACCGCCCCGCGCAGCGCATGAAGCATGCGGTCGCACTGGGCCTCGTCACCGGGACAGGTGATTCTCAGCGAACGCCCCAGCTCCGGATGCCCGGGATAGGCGCGAATGGCGATTCCCAGCCCTGCAAAGGCATCGCGAATCCAGATTGCCAGCTCCGTCGTTGGAAAAACAAAATTCCCCTCGGATCGAGTATGTTCGATCCCCAGTTCGTCGAGCAAATCGTGGAGCCGTTTCCGGTCACGGCGCACCTGGGCGATAAAGCGGTCAGAGCTGCCATGGTCCGCCTGAATCCGCGCCGCGCAAAGGGCAATCGACGGCCTGGACACCGAGTAGGGGCTTCCGGCGACTCGCATCCATCCGATGATTTCCTTTGAGCTGATCGCATATCCCACACGCAGCCCCGCGAGCCCGAGCGCCTTGGAAAACGTCCGCACGATGACACAATTTGGAAGCGTCAGAGCATATTCGGTCAGATCCTCATCGGCGAATTCCACGTAGGCATGATCGAGGAGAAGCACGGCCTGGGGCAGCGCGGCGGAAATCCGGTCCAAGTCTTCCCGGGTGGCAACGGTGCCCGTGGGATTATTCGGAGAGACGACGGCGGCCAGGATCGTTTCGGGCTTTGCCGCGGCAAGGAATTCGTCCGTGGGAAAAGGGCCATCCCACCAGGGGACCTCGTCCACCTCGCCGCGCATGAGTCGCGCATAGCGCGGAAGCATTTCAAAGGACGGATTCGTGAGCAGCAGGCGCCGGCCCGGCCCAATGAGAGCGCGGCAAAGCCGGTCGAGGGAATCATCCGCCCCGGCGGTGACCAGAAGCTGGGAAGGCTCGACCTGGAAGCGCTCGGCAAGAAGGCGCGTCAGCGCCGAGGCGTCCGGATAGCGCCGCATGACGTCCGGGCCGATCTCGACGATCTCGCGCAGGACATCCGGCGAAGGGGCCTCGCCCTCGTTGGCGTCCAGCTTCAAATCGATCGGCGCGCCGTGTTTCGGCACCGAATAGGGTGCCGTCGCGGCCACGGCCGGCGAGGGCACGATTTGTCTGGTCAGTTCGTTATTCAAGATACTGCCTCGATTGGGGAGAGGCTCAGGGGACGATTTGGGCAAGGTGGCTGACAACGATGTCCGTGCCGCCATGAGCCTTGAGACGGGGAATCAGCAATGGCAGCTCCGCCCGGGGAACAGCGGCCTTCACCGCGTAACCGCTGTCGCCATGAAGCAGGGCGATCGTCGGTTCGCGCATGCAGGGAAGAACCTGCACGAGTTCTTCCAACTGGTCCAAATTGACGTTCACTTCGATCATAACGCGAGCCCGCGCTTCCAACACGGATTTCAGGAGCATGGTAAAATGCTCGATTCTTTCCTTTTTGGCGGGATCGTTGACCGCGCCGGGCCGCCCATAGAACCGCGTTGTCGAGGTCATCAAGGTATCGACAATCTCGAGGCCATTGGCGCGAAGTGTCGACCCAGTGGCCGTATTATCAACGATCACATCGGCATCTTCGGGAGGGAAGACTTCCGTGGCGCCATAGGAGAAGATGACCTTGGCTTTGAGGCCGAGCCGCTCGATCCAGCGCGTCGCGAGTTGCTTGTATTCGGATACGACCACGAGGGGCCGGTCGGGCAACTTGCCACCTTTCAGGATTTCTTTCGGTGCGGCGGCGACAATGCGCACGGGATCCAGTTCGAGATCAAGGAGTTCAACCAGGTCGGCGTTCACTTCGGCAACCCAGTCCGCCCCGGCAAAGCCGAGATCGCGGGAGCCGTAATCCAGCATCTCGACCATATTTTGTGGGCGGAGGATCTTGGTGTCATATCCGGGGAGCGAAATCGTCGGGCGATAATTTCGGCTGCCCGATCGAATTTGAATGCCCGCTTCGGCCAGGAGGGCGAACACGCCTTTTTCAAGATGCCCTTTCGGCAGGGCGAGCCGGATCGGTGAATCAGTGTTTTCGTTGCTCAAGATTTTCCCTCGAAGACTTCTAGTTTGAAAAGGCGCGAATAGTGTCTGGCGCCGCGGGACGTTGTCAAGCACCGGGGGATTGGAATCAAGCGAAGAGAACGCCCCCGGGAAATGACACACTCTCTTTTCCGGTTGGCTCTCCTCGGCAAATCGAATAATCGAGGGGGGCGGGTAAATCCTGTGAAAGGAGTTTCCTGATGAACAAAATCATGTGGTTGATTGTGGCATTTGTTCTTCCTCCCGTGGCTGTGGGTCTTCTGGAGGGCATCAGTTTTCATTTCTGGCTCAACATCGTCCTCTGGATCCTCGGTTGCGGCATCGGAGGAATTGTCCATGCGTGGTATTTGATTTTCACACGCGACTACGAAGTTATCAAGTCATAGCGGATTTCACTTTCTCCCAATCAAACGAGGCCTGTTTTGAAAATTCTTTTCTTCGGCACCCCCCATTTCGCCGTTCCCACGCTCCAACGCCTGATCGAGTCGCCGCACAAAATTGCGGGGGTCATCACCCAGCCTGATAAACCGAAGGGGCGTGGACGAAAACTCGCCCCGCCACCGGTCAAGGAATTGGCACTGGAGCATGATCTGCATGTGCTACAGCCGAGATCCGTGAAAAAGGAAGATTTCCACCAGGAAATTGCCGCTCTGGATGCCGATGCAGCAGTCGTCGTGGCATACGGAAAGATCCTGCCAAGCGCTGTCCTCGAAACACCGCGCCATGGGTGTCTGAATATCCATGCGTCTCTTCTCCCTCAATATCGCGGCGCGGCACCGATCCAATGGGCCCTGGCAAACTGCGAGCAGAAAACCGGCATCACGATTATGCAAATGGACGAGGGAATGGACAGGGGGCCGATCATCGCTCAGCAGGAGATCGACATTCTCGAGGATGATGATGCAATCTCCGTATCCAACATGCTGTCCATGGTGGGCGCGGAATTGATGGCCCAGGTGCTCGATGACCTGGAAAAAAACGGCGATCTCGCAAAGGAACCGCAGGATGACTCCCAGGCGTCCATGGCTCCCTTGATCGAGCGCGACATGGCCCGGATCGATTGGGGGGAGAGTGCCGAGAAGATTATTTGCCGGGTGCGCGGGTTTCTCCCGTGGCCAAAGGCTTTCACCTCGTTGAACGGCAAGGAGTTGAAAATCACCGCGGCGGAAGCCTGCGATAAAGCATGGGTTCCGGCTACAGCATTCGATGAACGGCTGCCGACGGGTTCCCTCGTCGAAATCTTAAAGAGTCGCGGTTTCGTGGTGAAGTGCGGCGGTGAAGAGGGCCTGGTTCTTGTCACCCGTGTTCAGCCCGAGGGAAAGCCCGAGATGGGCGCATTCGATTTCTACAACGGGGGCGGCATCGGTATTGGCGACTTGCTGGGCCGCTGACCATCGGTTATCCAGAAAACATGCACGACGATTCACCCATCCACTTTGATGGCTTGATTCCCAATGCGAGCCGGACGCCCCGGCACGAGGTGGGCGGTCTTGCTGTTTTCGAGGGCGTGCTGATGCGCTCGCGCACGGGATTCGCTATCGCCGTCAGGCGAGAGGACGGGGCCGTGACGGTCCGCCAATTCCCCTATGCGTCGCTTATTCAGAAACGCCGGGCCTTCGGGGTTCCGTTCATCCGGGGGACAGCGGCCCTTGCGGAGATGATGATGCTCGGCACGCGGGCGCTCCGTTATTCTTCCTCCTTGCTGGACAACGATGAGCCTGAAACCGAGGAGGAAAGCAGTCCCGGGCGCCTGGCTTTTCTGCTGACCACTTCGCTGGCCATGATGGCGGTGGTCTTTGTCGCTGTCCCGGAAGCCGCCGCGGCGCTGCTCTTCCATTTGCCTCCCCTGTCTGATTGGCTGGAAATCGGGCAAGGCGTCTATACGAGCGCAGACTATCCCTTCCTGTTCAATCTGGCCGCCGGTTTTTTCCGGCTGCTGGTTCTGGTGGGTTATGTGGCGTCTCTGTCCTTCAGCGAAGAAATCCGCCGCGTGCTCCAATACCATGGCGCGGAGCACAAGGCCGTCAGTGCCCTGGAGGCCGGCCGTGACGTCACCGTTGGCCGGGCACGGCTTCACGACACGCTGCATCCGCGCTGCGGAACTACGCTTCTTGCGGTCCTCGCCCTGCTTGCAATCCCCATTTTCGCCATCGTGGATACCTTGCTCCGTCTTTACGTGAGCGGCTATCCTGGATGGCCCATCCTGGGCCAGAAGGCAGCGCAGGTTTTCGCCCACCTGCTTGTTCTTCCCTTTGTGGTCGGGGCGGGCTTTGAAACCGTCAAGTATTGCGCGCGGCGCATTGACACAAAATGGTGTCGATGGGTTCTGTGGCCGGGAATGCTTTTCCAGCGCCTGACCACGCGCCAGCCAGATGATCGCCAGCTTGAGGTTGCGATCATTGCACTTTTCAGCGCCCTGGCGATCCATCCCGGCGAGATTCGTATATCCACCTATACGGTGCGCGGACTGGAAGACGACGATACGGCTCCAGGCTATGTAAAGCGCTCTCCTGCCCGGCCCGCACCCCCGCCAGAAAATGACATGGAGCAAACCGGCGCACCATTCTCCGAAGAGGAGGAATGATGCATCAGCGCGCCAAATCGCTGTCGTCATCCTCGCCAAGCCGCGCGCGGGCGATCGTGTAGAGGAAAACGCTCTCGGCCCCTCGGCGGCGCAACTCTTCCGCCGCCGAGGCCAGGGTCGCCCCGGTGGTCATGACATCATCGACCAAGAGGAAGCTCTTTCCCTCAATATTCTCCGCTTGCTTGACGGCGAATGCGCCCGCGAGGTTGTCGCGGCGGTCTGCTTTGGTTGTATAGCGTGCCTGGGGCCTGGTGTTTTTCACGCGCAGAAAGGTTCCTTCCGGCAGCATCCCCCATCCGCCTTTCTTTGCGAGCGCCCGGGCGAGTTCCCCCGCTTGATTATAGCCACGCCCCACCTCGCGCCAGAGCATCATCGGCACGGGAGCAACCACCACGGTTTCGGGTAATTGATCGAGCCAGGCCTTTGTCGACGGCCAGGCGAGTTCCACAAGCCACTCGGCCAGGTAGGGGGCGCGGTGGTATTTCAGATTCCGAATGAGAAGGCCGGCGGGAGATTGATAAGGAAAAGCCGAGCGGGCAGAGAGGAAAGAGGCGGGCAATTCGTCGCAATCACGGCAACGTCCACGGGCTTCTTTCTTTTCGCTCGGGCGGCTGGGCGACATGCCGCAGCGGGAACAGGCCTGCGCCTGGTCCAAGGGCCGGAGCAAAGCAGAACATTCCGGACAGAGCCCGGAATGGGGGTCCGATGTGCTGATCGACCGGGGGCCAAGAGCGGCCGAACAACTCAGACAGACGGGGGGAAACAGATAGGCGGCCGTGTCTGCCAGCAGCCCCATGATTCACTCGCGCCCGCCAAAGCCAAAAAGACGCCGTTTCTTTTTTTGCTCTTCTTCTTTCGGCTGATCGAAGGCTTCTTTTTCTCCCTCCTTGGCGAGAAATTTTCCAAGGGCCTTGGATGTCCGTTCCGTTTGCCGCGTGCGGCGCGACTCTTCGTCTGCAAAAACGTCTTTTTCTTCCTCGGGCTTTTCGATTTCGACGATCTGATTGATGGAGAAGGATTTCGGCCGCACCTTGAAACCGGGAAGCTTTTGCAGGGCTTCGACTTTTGAAAGAAGCTGAGTGCCACTGAACGGCTTGACGAGGTAGTCATCCGCGCCGATGCGCTTGGCCATGTTGATATCGCGGTCCGCGCCTTTGGCAGAGCACATCATAATCGGCATGCGCTTGAAAGCCCGGTTGCCGCGGAGCGACTGCAAGAGTTGATAGCCGTTCATCTTTGGCAGCATGATATCGATGATCAGCATATCAGGCTGGTATTGGACCAGTCGCTCGATGGCCTGCATGCCGTCCGAAGCGAAGACCACCTCGCAGACATCCATAAGCGTCATTCTGATCAGTTCGCAGACCTCTTCATCATCGTCCACAACCATAATGCGGGCTTTGCCAGGAGCCGAGGCCTTCTTTTTGGCTTCCGGAGCAGCCGCTGGTTTTTCTTGTGGCGGACTGGAAGCAGGCTTCTTTTTTTCTTCCGTTTCAGCCCCCGAAACCTGGTATTCGCCAGACCCCGGAGAAAGAGGTTCAGCTTCTCCCTTTTCCGCTTCCCGGATCTGTTCCAGTGTATAGCGCTTGCGGCGAGGCTCGGGTGGTGTCCGTTCGAAGAAAATGTCGATGTTTTTCAGAAGGCGGGGCGGGTCAAAGGGCTTGGTCAGATAAAGATTGGCTCCGGCTGAATAGCCTTTTTTCATATCCTCTTTCGAGCCGAGAGCGGAGAGGAAGAGCACCGGGATTTCGCGGAAGCGGGGATTCTTGCGAATCGACGCACAGGCCTCGAACCCATTCATGAGCGGCATCATGACGTCCATGATGATGAAGTCGGGGTCGTACCTCTCCAACTTCTCCAACGCGTCGAGTCCATCCTGGGCCTCGACAATCTCATATTTGGGCTCGAGTGTCGTCTTGATGATGAGCCGGACGTCTTCCTCGTCGTCCACGGTCATAATTCGCCATTTCATCGTTGCGTCTATCCTCCGTCGCCAGGGGCGCTCATTGTTTAGGGGGCACACCGGCGAAATTGAGCGGGCTGTCTGACACGTTAATGGTCAGCACACGCCTTCTGTGGAGTCGATTCTTTTTTAGCAAGGAATCTGAGATTTAGCGAGTTGGAGGTCCGCCAAGCTTTTGGCGGAGCTCTGCAGCCGCTTCGCGAAAAGTTTCCCTCAGCCAATCCGGAATCGAGGAAGAATGGGCCAGTTCCTCGAGTGCCTCGAGCGATTTTTGATCTCCGCGCGTTGCGGCGACGATCGCCGCATTGCGTTGGAGGGATTCGGCGCCGGCTCTTTTGAGAGGACTCGACGTGCCTTCCAGTTGTTCGAGGATTTCGCAAGGCCGCTGCAGCAGATCGACAAGATTCATCTCGGAGGGAACGATTTCCCGACCCAGAATGGATTCCTCCGCGGGCTTTGGCTTCGCCCTCGATCTGTTGTAGGGGCATACATCCTGGCAGATATCGCAGCCGAAGAGGTAACCCTCGAATTGGGGCCAGTAATCGCGTTCGATAGGCCCATCCTTCTCGATGGTGAGATAGGAAAGACATCGGCGCGCATCGAATTTCCAGGGCTCCGTGATGGCATTCGTGGGGCAGGCATCCAGGCAGCGCCGGCAATCGCCACAGCCGAAGGGCTCTTGCCGGCCTGGCTCCGCGAGAGGAGCCAGATCCGCCGTCGTAAGCAAGGATCCGAGGAAATGAAAACTCCCTAGCTGGGGGTGGATAAGCAGCGTGTGTTTGCCGAGGAACCCAAGTTCGGCCCTTTCCGCCCAGATACGTTCCATGACAGGGCCGTAATCCACAAAGGCACGGCTGCGGGATCCGGGCGCGGCCTCGGTATCGATAAACCGGCAGAGCTTGCGCAGCGGTTTTTCCATGACGCGGTGGTAATCGCGCGTCAGGGCATATTTCGTGATGCGCCCTTTTCCCACCTCGGGTGGTTCCAAGGCGTTTCCTGGAATGGGCTCGCGTTGATAATTCAGCCCGACAATGACAACGGTGCGACAGCCTTCCACGACCTGGCGCGGATCGGCACGGCGTTCGGGGTTGCGAGCGAGCCATTCCATATCTCCGTGGCGCTGCTCGGCAAGCCAGGCCCTGAGATCTTCAAGCTCTTTCTGAAGCGGCCCGGCAGAAACGGCCGCAAACCAGTCAAACCCAAGCTCGAGCGCCCGGTCGCGGACTTGATCTTCCAAGGCTGGGCGATGATCCGTCATCGGCCTCTCTCATCCTCGGCCGGATGGATCTCGATGATGGCAAACCAGACATACCGCTTGGAGAAAGGGAGAAGCGCGAAAATGCCTTTATCTACTTGGAGAAGGGCTTTCTCGACAAGGCGGTAAAGCACGGGGAGCGAGACGGCATAATTGAAAATGCCGGCGAGGAAAGCGGTGAGATAGAGACGCTGAACATGCACCGCATGGCCCCGGCGCTTGTGGGGTCGCGACAGCGTGCGGATGCTTTCGCTGGTGAAATAATCGGTGATGTCCCGCCAGATGCGGGGAGCGGCCAGCCGCCGGTAGAGGTTGACGAAGGGGTTTTCCGACAGAGGTTCCACGAAGGCGGCTTTTCCTCGCGGGGACAGGCAGCGGGCCAGTTCCTCGGCCGTACTCTCCAGTTGCGTATGAATTAAAACGCTCTTGGTCATCTCGCGATCCAGGGAGCGGTTGCGAAACGGCAGTTCCTCGGCGGAACAACATATGAAATGGACGGAGTCCTGGACACCTGCCTGGCGGGCGAGTTTGCGGCCCTCCTGGAGCCGGGGAATGCTGATATCAGCGATAATAACGCTTGCTCCCTGGCGTGCGAGAAGAATTGCCAGCAAACCCAGGCCGCCCCCGAGGTCCAGAACAAGACGGCCGCGGAGAGGCTCCAGGTGACGCATGGCGCGGACGACATCCTCGGTTTCATACAGGGCGAGAAGCCGCTCCAAATGCGTCGATTTGCCCTCAGTGGATAAGTTTTGCGCATCCAGAGTTTCGTCCCAGTGACGGCGATTGCGGATCCAACGGTTTGCTGGCGCTTTGGGCATCAGATATCCTTGCCAGGAGGGTCATTCGGCCTTTAAGTTGCCGACTCACGTTAGTGAACCTATTTTCCTCGACCCCGATACGTCAAAAAAGAAGTGCACAGACCATGATTCAGCAAGAAAACGACAGGAACGAGGAGATTCCCGACCTGAAGGACCCGGCTTATTACATCGATCGGGAGCTGTCATGGCTTCAGTTCAATGGCCGTGTGATTGAGGAAGCCCTGGATCATCGGAATCCTCTCCTCGAACGATTGAAGTTCATCGGAATCGTATCGTCGAACCTCGACGAGTTTTTCATGGTGCGCGTCTCTGGGATCCAGGAGCAGGTCCAACTCAATGTCCGCACCCGAAACACCGCGGGGGCGACGCCGAGCGAACAGTTTGAACTCGTTCATAAGCGCGCCCAGGTGCAAGTGCAACGTATTTACAAGGCGCTTCTTGACGGGTTGATACCGGACCTGAATCAAGAGCGCATCTATATACGCCGCTTTCACGAGTTGACGGATAATCAGAAGGTTTTCCTGCGCGATTTCTTTGACCGCGAAGTGTTCCCCGTCCTTACGCCTCTCGCAGTGGACTCGGGACACCCTTTCCCGCATTTGCGTAATCTGTCCCTGAATCTGGCCGTGCGCCTCGCTCCGCCTCCGGGCCAGGACAACGAGTCCCCCCCCCTGTTTGCCGTGATGCAGGTTCCAAACGTGCTCGAGCGCTTTGTGCGCCTGCCCAGCGAGGAAGGATCCTATGAATTCATCCTGTTGGAGGAACTGATTGCCGAGGAGATCAACCTGATCTTTCCAGGCATGAAGGTCCTGGAGGTGTGCGCCTTCCGCGTAACACGCGATGCGGACATTGAGTTTGCCGAGGAAGAAGCGGATGACTTGCTGAAAACGATCGAGGAGGAATTGCGCCAGCGCGAGCGCGGCAGCGCCGTTCGTCTCGACGTGGAATCAAAAGCCAGCCCGGAATTAACCAGTCTTCTGAGGGAAACAATCGGGCTGGACGATCTCCAGTGCTACACGGTCCCCGGCCCGATCAATCTGGTCGACGTGGCCGCAATCGGAGGCGCCGTGGACCGGCCAGATCTCAAGTATCCCGGCTTTGTGCCCGCCGTGCGCGAGCCCTTCCGTTCGGAAAAAAACATCTTCCGCGCCCTGACCCATCAGGACGTTCTCATCCATCACCCTTACGAGGCCTTTTCGCCGGTCTCCGACTTTGTGGAACAGGCCGCCCATGATCCGAACGTGCTGGCGATTAAGCAGACGCTCTATCGCACGTCGGGCGATTCCGCGATTGTAAAGGCCCTGATGAACGCGGCGGAGAATGGCAAGCAGGTCGCCGCGCTCATGGAGTTGAAAGCGCGCTTTGACGAAGAGCGGAATATCGGCTGGGCCAAGCAGATGGAAAAGGCCGGTGTTCACGTGGTCTATGGGCTCGTTGGGCTGAAGACCCACGCGAAAGTCTGTCTGGTCGTACGAAAAGAGCCGGGGGGAATCCGCCGTTACGTCCACCTGGGGACCGGAAACTATAACCCCATCACGGCGGGGATCTACACCGACATGGGCTTGCTCACCTGTGACCCTGATTTGTGCGACGATGCGAGCGAACTCTTTAACCTGCTCACCGGGTATTCGCGCATGCCCCAGTGGCGGAAGATGATTATCGCCCCGACGCGCATGCGCGACTTCTTCCTGGAAATGATCCAGCGCGAGATCGACATTTCGAACGAGGGAGGCCGGGGACTGATCCGGGCCAAGATGAACTCGCTGGTCGATCCGGGCATTATTATCAAGCTCTATGAAGCAAGCCAGGCGGGTGTCCAGGTTGACCTGCTTGTCCGCGGGATATGCTGTCTGCGGCCCGGCGTAGAGAACGTGTCGGATAATATCCGAGTCTTCTCCATCGTGGGCCGGTTCCTCGAGCATTCACGCATCTTTATGTTTGGCGAAGGAGAAGATCTCCGTGTCTATCTCGGGTCTGCTGATTGGATGCAGCGCAACCTTGATCGCCGCGTGGAGACAATTTTCCCCATTGAGGCGCAGAGCCTGAAGGACCGTATCGAAAAGATCTGGCGCACGAGCATGAGCGACAACCTGAAACGCCGAGTCCTCCGCCCGGATGGCGAATATGAGCGCGTCGAGCGGGGACCAGACGAGCCGGAGATCAACAGCCAGGAATATCTGATCGAGCGGGAAACCGCCCTTCGTGAAGAAATCGTGCGCACCGGGATGACGCCGGAAATGCTGGTCACGGCTTCCACTCCCCCACAGCCGCCAGGCTCGGCGGCCCCCATCCGGCCAGCACAGCCGGCGGCCCGGTCGCTCCCGGAGCCGGATAGTGATGAGGGGGAAGAGGAAGAGGCCGAAATGCCACCTCTTCTGGGCGAAATCTTCAGCCCGGCGCATGCGGCGCCACCGGCATCTGAGGACCCGGACAAGGGCAAGTAATTCTTCATCCTGAGAAAATAGAACAACTCGAATGCGAAGATTGGCGGGCCCGGAGTTTTTACTTCAGGCCCGTTCTCGCGATGCCCTCGATGAAATAACGCTGGAGAATGAAGAAGCCGGCCACAATGGGGAAGATGGCGAGGCAGCTTGCCGCCATGAGAATGTGGAACTCTGATCCCGCGTCAGTGCTCAGGCTCTGGAGGCCGACCATGAGCGTGCGCTTGTTGGGCGAACTCGTCACAATAAGAGGCCACAGGAGCGAGTTCCAATTGTTCAGGAAGTCGAAAATCCCCGCCGTGATGAACACCGGCTTTGAGAGTGGCACAACCACCTGCCAGAGAAAGCGGAAGCGCGAGGCGCCGTCTATACGCGAGGCATCGTAGAGATCATTTGGCACCGTCATGAAAAACTGGCGCATGAGGAAAATCGTGAACACCGAGGCAAGCCAGGGGACGATCAGCGCGGCGAAAGTATCCAGGAGCCCAAGCGTGGAAAGAATCAGGAAGTTGGGAATCAGGAGCACCTGTCCCGGCACCATCATCGTGGCCAGAATGACGTAAAAGAGGTAGGTGCGGCCAAAAAACTGCATCCGGGCAAAAGCGAACGCTGCCAGGGCGGATGTCGTTAATGCCCCCGTGGTGGTGCAGACACTGGTGAAGATCGAAACAAAGAAATAGGTGAGAAAGTTGACTTCCCCCCGCGTCGTCGTTTCGGGCCGATACCACGCGCGGCGGAAATTCTTCAGGTCCAGGTCCAGCACCATCTGTTGCTGGAAAACAGAGGGATCGACATAGAAGATTTCGTCTTCGTCCTGGGGAACCTCTTTTGTAATCGTAAAGCCGTTTTCTTCGATGGTCTGGAAATCGTATTGTTCGTCTGGAACGACCGGCACTTCCTCGCCGGTGGCGCTGGCGGTGTCGAGCGCGACAATGGGCCTGAGATCCCCTGTCTCGGGATCCGGGGCCAAGGTCTGTATGCGCTTGGGTGTCCAGATCGGGACAGGAGCCGAAGAGGTCTGGCCATCCTTAAAGGACGTCACGACCATCCAGTAAAAGGGAAGAAGCATGAGCAGCGCGCCCAGAACCAGGACCTCATAGATCAAAAAACGCCCGGCAAGCCGTTTGGCGATATAGAAGAAATCCTTCTTCAGAGTCTGAAAGGATCCACCGAAGAGAATCAGGGCGAGCGCGACGATATTGATCAGCAGGAAGAGAATCGTGCCCAGCTGGAGAAGGAACGAGGTGCCGCCGGCATCGGCCTGGCCAAGTTGAAGAATCGGTGCCATCAGTCGCCGTACTCCACTTTTCGGCCGAAGAGCCGGTTTTGCAGCAGCGTCAGCAGCAGGATAATGATCGTGAGAATATAGGCGACGGATGCGGCGTAGCTCAGCTTCCACTCGCCTGTGAAGCCCTCGCTATACAGATACATGACCATGGGCATGGTGGTGTTGTCGGGGCCGCCCTCGGGGGTCATCATGAACTGGGGCACGAAGACCTTGAAGGCCCCGATCATGGAAATCACGAGCAGGAAGAAGCTGACGGGACTCAGCAAGGGGAAGGTGATGGCGCGGAATTGTTGCCAGGGAGTCGCCCCGTCGATGGAGGCGGCTTCGTAAAGCGTGCTGTCGATGTTCTGGAGCCCGGCGAGGAAGATCACCATGAAGTAGCCGATGTCTCGCCAGACGCTTGTGAGAATGATGCAGAAGAGCGACAACGACGGCCCGCGGACGAGATTGTCCAACCCGGCCCACCAGGAACTGGACATGCCGCCGAAAATTGGCTCGATGAGTGCCATTTCCCAGACCCCCCGCGGTTCGGCGAGCCAGGAGAGCGTGACGCCCTGGTCAAAGCCAAGGATCTTGGTGGAAACAATCATCAGCAACCAGTTGCCCAACCCGTATTCCCGGTGGAACAGGTATTTGAAGACGATGGCAATGGCCACCCAGGTGGTGACGTAAGGCAGGAAGTAGATGGTGCGGAAAAAGCCGCGGCCCTTGATTTTACTGTTCAGAAGCAGCGCGGCACACAGCGCCAGGACAAGCGTCGGCGGCACGGAATACAGAACGTAGTTGAGGGTGTTCCAGAGCGTTTGAACGAACTCTTCGTTCTGAAAAGCCGTGGCGTATTGCTCGAATCCGACGACTTCCATCTGGTCCACGGGCTTGAGAGCCGTGATATTCCCAAAGCTCATCAGAAAGGAAACAAAGATGGGGAAAAACCAGAAAATGGTCAAAATCAGGAGGGCGGGAAAGAGGTAAAGGTAGGCCTCAAGGGATTCCCGCATCTTCTTTCGGCGTTCTGACGTCATGGACCATTCGAGCTGGAGGGATTTGCCGCGCTGAATCCTGAGCGCTGGCACCTCAAGAGAAGAGGCTTTTCTCTTAACCGCCTGTGGATGACGCAAGCCTCATTTCATTTCGTCACAGAACTTCCACAATTCGGGAAATCAGAAATCAGACATCCGGATCCCTTCGCCGATTTCCTGGGTCGAACGGCGTTTCGCTTCCTGGTAGCGCGGCCCGTTTTCGTCCCAAAGCCCTTCATACCACTCCTCCAGAAGCAAGTTGGCCTCGTCCGGATCCTCGTCCGTGGCGGCCCATCGCTCGAGAGCATCCCGCGCCGTTGGATTTCCCAGGGAAAGAAGGGCTAGCGCTTCGCCGCGCAAAGCAGAGGGATCGTTGGGGTGGGAAAAGCGATACATCTGGAAACCATTCAGGGCGTCAAGATAGCGGCCCGCTTCCAGCGAGCGGTAGAATTTCTCCAGAGCCTCCGGCCGCTCTGCTTCCGACTCCCGAAGTTCTTCGTCAATTTCACGCCATGTCTTTTCATTCAGGATCAGATTGAGAAGAAGGTCATGGTAGTCGAGCGAAGCCACCAGCAGGTGGACGCCCCCGGGAATGCCGACGACGGTGAAGACCATGAATGTGGCCAATATGGCCTTTGCAATGCCACCTGCGCCTTCCAGCCGCAGGAGTTCGATGCTGACCTCCACCGCTCGCATCCAGCCGCAATCCCGCCGCACCATGACGGGCATGACGTAAAGCTGGGGCAGCAGAAGGAATATCCAGCCGAGAAAGCCGGAACAGCCAATCCACAGGGGAACGAGCCACTCCTCGCCAAAATCTCCGAAATCGATGGCCGCCATAGCCGCCCAATAGCCCCCCGCCCCCACCGCCAGAATGCCAAGCGTCATCAGGGTGCCCCAGACAGATGTCCCCAGCAGGCCAACGGTTTCCAGGGCATAGCCGAGCTCGCGCCACGTCTTCTTGACCGGGAGCCGGCCGACGCGACGCGCGCGATGGACCACCCGATGAGTCGCCAGGATTCCCGTCGCAAAGGCCGCGCTGCTCCAGAAAACCTCGCCCAGAACCGCCAGCTTCAGAAGCAAAGGCCAATCATCGAAGGAAATGATTTCCGGGTTCTCCCAGAGATGAATACCAAGGAGGCCGAGCCCGCCGAAGAATATGGAAACGGCGAACCAGGCCGCGAGAACAACAACCCACATGATCGCGAGAGGCCCCAGAACGCGGAAGCCGCAAGCCGTTTGGAAATCCCAGGTTTCGCGAATTTGCTTGCGAAGAGGCTTGATGGGGAGCTTGGCGCGTAATTCCGCCAAGGGGTTTCGCTGCCGCCGTATCCGCCGGATTGCGGCAAGGAAGAGGAAAATTCCGGAAATTCCAGCGAGCCAGAGCGTGGCCAGAAAGAGTTTCTCCGTGATGTCTGCGCTGATATGGAGAAACCAATAGCAGGAAAAGAGAAGAAGCGTCCCCGACAGAAAAAGAAAAACCGCAATCAGGTCGAAACAGTCTCGCAGGAAATCAAGCGGCGTAACCGCCCTCCCTTTTTGCTGGCGGAGCCAGCGTCCCATGAGGCTGTCGACATAGAGGAAATTGGCAAGGATTGTGGCAAGAAAACCGAGTGAAGCGAAACCCCACCCGGGAAGGGCATGGGAGAAGAGCGCCAGCGCCGCAACGGCCAGCAGAAAAATGAGCCAAAGTATGAGGCGTCGTTTCACCGGGACCGTGTTCCCTCCTGTCTAGCCTCGAATCGCCTATAATAGAGAGGTGGGAGACGTGTCAGCAGGTTTAATCCCGACTGCGGGAGAGCTTTTCTTTGACCCTGGGGCCGGGCCTGTGAAAGCGATTACATCAATTCACCTGCCGCACGAAAAAGGACCGCTTTTTCATGAAACCCGATGGCTCGCATATCAAGCAGATCAAAGTCGTTTCGAACACCCACTGGGACCGTGAATTCCGCAAAACCTTCGAGAAAACCCGGCGCCGCTTGCTGACCATGATGGATGTCACGCTGGATATCCTCGCGAAAGACCCAAATTTCCCATCCTTCACAATGGACGGGCATTCGATCATGATCGACGACTACCTGGAAATGCGTCCCGAGCGCCGGGAACAGGTAGAAGATTACATCAGGAGCGGACGTCTGATCATCGGGCCGTGGTATACTCTGCCGGAAACGATGAGTATTTCCCATGAAGCGCTGGCTCGCAATTTCCTCTGGGGGCGCCGCAACATGGAGACATACGGCGCGCCGTTGGGAACGGTTTCCTACACGCCCGCCTCCTGGGGCCAGACGGGCCAGATGCCCCAGATTCTGGCCAACTTCGGGCTGAGCCGGACAATGTTCTACCGCGGTATCTCGCACCACGAAACCGACGCGGAGTTTTTCTGGGAGGCGCCGGATGGAACGCGGATTCTGGCGAGCCGTTTCGCGCTCTTCGCGCGCTATAACTGGTATTATCAGGTTCATCGCGCCGTGACCCGGGGGCGGACCTTTTCGAAGGATTATGTCTGGGGAGAATTCGACGAAGCTCCGTTCCGCTTCTCCGATGGCCTGGCGGGTGAAGACCTCGCCTTCGATCTCAAGGATCCCGCTCTGGAATACAACAAGCCGGCGCTCAAAAACGCCATTGAAGAGATGGTGGAGCGCGAAGGCCCTCACTTTACCACGGAAGTGTTCCTGGCCATGAACGGCCACGACATTTCCGTCGCCTGGCCGCGCGAGTCGGAAGTCATCCAGGACGCCCGGGAACTCCTGAAAGGCCAGTATGACATCGAGCACACGGACCTGGAAGCCTATTGGGAGGAACTGGAGAAGCACCTGGATAAGGACAACTTGGCGGTACTCAGGGGCGAGCGGCGCGCCCACCTGGTGAAAGGGATGTGGACCTACTTGTTCCCGGCGTCCATCAGCGCGCGCAGCTATCTCAAACTGATGGATTTTTCTGCTTCCACGAATCTCGTGTATATCGCGGAACCGCTGGCGGCCTTGGCGCACAGCCTGGGTGAAGAGTATCCCCGGCGCTACATGGACCGCGGCTGGGCGTTCCTGCTGGAGAACCATACCCACGATGCCAATGGCGGCTGTGCTCCGGATGCCGTTTGCGAGGACATCGAGTATCGCTATCGCAAAGCGGATGACGTCGCAGATATTGTCGCCGAGGACGCGATGGGCTTTATCGCGGCAAACCTTTCTCCTGAGGGCCAGAATACGGATGCGATGAACCTGGTTGTCTATAATCCGCTGCCGTTCGAGCGCGACGTGGTCGCCATGATTGACCTGGAAGTTCCCTCGAAATATGGCGCGAAAGCCGTCATGCTGGAAAGTGAACAAGGCATCGTGAAGGAACGCCAGCCGGTCTCATTCGAGAATTCCAGCTCCTTTGTCGATAACATCTGGGATGTACCCACGATTCTGAATTCCGACCGGATGAAGTTCTATGCCAAATTTCAGAATCTGCCCGCCATGGGATACCGTGTCTACACGATCAAGCCGGAACCGCATGAGCTTCGTTCGCCGGAGACTATGATCACCGGCCCCAACAGTATGGAAAATGAATTCCTCCGCGTGATTGTTCAGGGCAACGGAGCGGCGACCGTCCTGAACAAAACGACGGGAATGATTTACGAAGACCTGAACTATCTGGCGGATCAGGGGGAAAGCGGAAACGCCTGGAAACACGTGGCCCCAACGCATGACCGTATCTATCATACGCTGGGAGTTCAAGCTCGGGTGGCGGTGGTGGAGTCCGGGCCGCTGGCCAGCCGCATCTCAGCGGAGTACGAATTCCAAGTGCCAGCGGACTATGCGGGCGGGAATTCGCGCAGCGAACGGATGGTGAAGCTTCCAGTGCGCGTCGAATATACGATGCGCAAAGGAGAGCGCCGCATCGATGTCAAACTTGATGTGGACAATACGGCGAAAGACCATTGGCTGCGGGCGAATTTCCCCACCGGCCTGGAAACGGACGTGACAGCGGCGGATAGCCATTTCGATGTCGTCGAGCGCCCGGTCACGGTGCCGGATTCAACGGGCTGGGTCGAAAAGTTCGAGCCCACCCATCCCCTGCGTACTTTTGTCGGCATGTCTGATGGACAAGACGGCCTGGCCATCGCGACCAAGGGGCTATTTGAATACGAAGGACGCGATGATGACATGCGTACGCTCATAATTTCGTTGATTCGCGCATGCCGGATCAAGCTGGCCGTCAGCGAAGAGAAACAGACGGAACTTTCCGACCAGGGCGTGCAATGTCCCGGACCGCACACCTTCGAATATGCCATCGTCGTACACGAGGGGTCCTGGCAGGACGCCGGGATGCTGGCTCGGGCGGCGGAGTTCTATACACCGGTGAGAGCCGCCATGACGGGACGCGGCAAGGGTGGCCTCTCCCGCGAAAGCTCCCTTCTTTCCATTGACAATGATAACGTCCATCTCTCGGCGGTAAAGCAGGCGGAAGACGGCAAGGGACTCGTCTTCCGCGTTTTTAACGGGACGGACAAAGACCAGCCAGTAACCTTCACATTCGGCCGGAAGGTGAGCACGGCGGAACGCTGCCGGATCGATGAGGAATTAGAAGAGCGGCTCCAGCCCGCGGGGCAGAGGCTGGAGCAAACGATCCCGCCGAAGAAAATCTCTACCTATCGCATCGAATTGGAATGCTGATCAGGAAAAGTTCCCGTGAATGGCAAGCCAGATGGCGGGAGGATCACTGCTGGTGTGCTCCACGCGATGCTTTTCCCGAGCGGGGATAAAAAGCCAGTCGCCCGCCTTGAGCTCCATGCGCCTGCCGTTGTCCCAGGCAAGTTCCGCCTCGCCCTGGAGGAGCACGACCAGCTCATCCTGAGTCTGGTCATACCACACCCCTTGGGGGGTAACTTGACCCGCTGAGATCAGGCGTTCGACAAAGAGGCGTGGCTGAGACAGGAGCAGCTCGACGAGTTCTTCGTCCGGCAGTTCATCGGGCAATTGAAACAAATTCATCGGCAGAAGTCCTTTTACCGCCCGATATAGCGCCAGTGCCAGGGTTCGGAAATATATCCGGTTTCTTCCACGTTGTGGGGATAGTAGCTCCGGCGGAAACCGAACTTGCCAGCATTCTTCTCAAGCCATTCGCCACCGGGAGTCTCGTCATAGTATTGCGAAAAGAGATGCTCTCCCTTGGGATCGCAAAGATCCACCGTTGTGCCAAGCTGATGCTCGCTATGGCCAGGGGGAGCGCTATAACGCTGTTGAAGCCCGTCCTTTTTCACAGCGTTCAGATAGAGTTCGCGCTGCCGTTCTCCCGAACGATAGTCGGAACAAATTCGAATTTCGACACCTTCGTCTTCTGCCGTTTGAAGCATTTCGGCCAGGGCGTCGCGCGTTTCTTCGCGCAAGCGATAGACGCGGTCATGTTCGTAGCGCCATTTTTCCGGAACGGGGGCAAGGTCGGTGGGCTCGTATTCCAGCGGGACTCCCCACCACCGGTTGATCACTTCTTCGCCAAAGGGGAGATTTGTTTTCCCAATGTTGTCCGGATGGGGGCGCATCAGATACGCCCGGGGAACGTATGCATGTTTTTCGTTCATTCGAAAAGAGAGCCATTCGATTTCCGTTTCGGAGTCCGTTTGAAGGTTGGCGTCTATACGGTCGCCTTCCTTCAGATGCCCGAGAGCGACGGCATCGAGGCTGGGCTGTTTATAGATCGTTGGGCCTTTGGAGAAGACGATCCAGGGAGCTTCGGTCATGGGGCTGGCTCTTTCCTTTGATTCAATAATCTGGGTCTCCGGCGTGGAACACTTTAGCCCGGCCGTGCCCGCAGACAAGGCGAAAGCGAAGGAAATCAGGCCGTCGAAAAGAGTGCGGTGGATCAATACTTCCTGGTACTGACGAGAGCGACTTTCTCCTCCGGCGCCAGGGCCTGCAGCTCGATACGTGCAACACTTTGGATCTGGCTTGATTCGATCAACCCGGTGAGGTCGACGATCTGGCCATGCTTGACGATAAAAAGGTCGGGCATGACCTCTCCCGCGTCGCCGTAGGTCGTCAACTGCTCGAGGCGCGATTGAATCAACGGTTCGATTTCTGATGCGCTCGCGAAATCGACCAAGGCATCCGCCAGTTGAAGGCGCGTGATGCCTTCCGAGTCGATCACCACTATCGGCGTGCGCAAGGTCGTCAGCAAGCCAAAGAGGATTTTCTTTTCGTGTTCGCCCTGGAAGATACGGAGCCAGCCCTCTTCGTTGACGAGTTTGATTTCGTCTGTGGGGATCCCCATGACTTCCGAAGCCTTTTCCTTCAATTCGTCCACGGAGGGAAGCTGGCCGCCCAGGAGCCGTGTACGCAGCTCCGGGGTGCCCTGGGCCGTGGCGGAAACGCGCTTGGTCTGCCGGTCGACTTCCACCGTCACGGAGATGGTTTCCGCGTCGGCCCCCATTCGCTGGACGGAATCGTAGGCCTCGCGCCGGATCTGGACCAGGTCCGTGTCCGTCGGATTCATGATCGTTTTTTCCACGGTGTCCTGGATAATGCCGAGAGCCACGCCGATCGCCGAGATCACCTCATTGTTACGGGCGATGCGATGTTCCATCTTCATCTTTTGCGCTGCGTAGGGAACGATGGATTCCGCTCCCCCGCCTCCGCCGACAAGCGTGATATGGCGCTGGGTCAGCTTGTGCTCTTCCAGCATCCTCTTTACGACAGTGATCACTTTCTTGCTCGCGATATCCAGCAACCTGTCGGCGAAAGCTTCCGCCGAAGTTTTGGCGTAATCGGCCACGGCTTCGAAGCATGTGCGGATGCTTTCCTCGTTCCCCTTCGCATAGCCGGAAACAAGGCCAAGAAAGTTGGACGCCCCGGTCGGTGTCAGGGTCACGCGCGATTCTTCCTGGTTGTTAATCTTGAGAGCGAGGTAGTCGGAAGGGTCGCCCTTGCGCGGCTGGACCGTGCTGACTTCCACGCTCTCGATTCCATCGGTGAATGCTTCATAGCCGAGCCCGGCGATGTGGGCGCTGCGCGGGCCGACGTCAACAATCTTGCCCCCGCGAATGCGCGGCACGGACCCGCCGGCGATGCCCACGGTGCGCACATCCAGCGTGCGTATATACAGCCTGTGGCCGCCCACTTCGCCATGAGTCACGATGGGCCGGCCGTTCTTGATGACACAGATATCCGACGTGGTGCCGCCTACTTCGATCATGGAGCCATCGGAAATGCGCTCGTACATGAGTGCTGCCGCGACGCCAGCGGCCGGGCCGGACAGCATGGTCAGGATTGGCCGCGCGCGCATCGCTTCCACATCCATGATTCCGCCGTCGGACCGCATGACCATGAGAGGAGCTTCGATGCCGCTCTGGCGAACAGCGCGTTCGGTCATGTTCGCGGTTTCGAGCATCTTGGGCAGCATCGACGCATTGATGACGGCAGTGCGCGTCCGCACGCGGAGGCCGTAAAGCTGCGACAGGGCGCTGCTGGCGCTCGCGGGCAGCCCCATGTCGAGAGCAATCTGGGCCACCCGCTCTTCCTTCGCGGGATCGTCAACGCCAAAGGATTCGGACGAAACGATCGCCTCGCACCCCTCCTCGACCATTTCCTCGATGGCCCGGCGGATACGGTCTTCCGTAAACTCTTTCGCTGAATCCAGAAAACGAAAAGAAGTATGGAGATACTTTTCTTCAGAAAGTTCGATCTGGCCGATATTGGCTTCCTGCTTCGCGCGAATCGCCTGGGCGCCGGTGGAGAGGCCCACAATGCCCACCTTGGCCACGTCTCCTTCGATGAGCGCGTTCGTGGCCTGGGTGGTCGAATGCGCAATGAGGATGACCTCTTCCGGCTGCACCTGGGTCTCGGAAATCAGCTTCTCCATGGACTGGACAACACCGAGGGCCACACCCTCGTCGGCGGTGTGTGTCGTCGGAACGACGGCCTTGCCGACCAGGTCCATAGTCTCGATGTTGACAGCGACGGCGTGGGTAAAGGTGCCGCCCACGTCGATGCCGATTTTGATTTTGCGCTGGCCGATTTCTACATTCGGGGCGTCATCACTCATCGAAAAGAACTCTCACGAGGGAATTGGGCGTCTATCAAAAGACATCGAAGACCTGGACGGCGCTGACCGCCAGGCCGATGAAAACCATGATCCAGACATAGGGCAGAGTGCGCCACATGAGGCTTTGCACATCGACGCGCAACTCGTTCGCCAGCCAAACGTTCCAGGTATTCGTCGGATCGCAAACACCCTGCACCTGGCCGACAGTCATCAGCATGCCCATGACAGCGGCAGCGGCGGTGGTCGTTCCGAGCACCGGTTCCAGCGGGATCAGGAAAAGGGAAGAAACACCGAAGCCCAGCCCCCAGATGTTCAGCGGGCCGCGATAAAGAGCCAGAGGCGCCAGGAGTCCGAAGACCACAACATACATCATTGGAGATGTCGGCGTGATGGCGAGAAAAATGGGCTCGATCGCCGCACCCACGGGCCACGTTTGCCCGCCGTGGGCCGCCTCCCACCCTGATGGGCCCATCACGGCTGTCAGCATGATGCCAATGCCGATCATCAGCAACGCGGCGGGCATTACGGCGGAGGAGCCTTGAATCATGCACTGAATCGTCATACTCATGGAGCCTGGACGGAGCGTCACTAGAATGGCATAGACAAAACTGATGAAGAAAGCCGCCAGGATGTCGACGTTGAAGAGAAGAATTAAAACAAGAGGGACGACGGGAATCAGGTAGGAATACCACTTGATCTCCACCACCTGCTGCCTCCACCGGCGAATGCGTGTGCGCAGGTCGAGAAGAATGAGAGTCAGAACGTAGATGAAGAAGATTCCGACCACGGTGCGCAGCGCGAGGGTAAAAATCGAGGTGCTTTCCGCGGGGACAAAACTCATGCTGCCCAGCCGCAGTTGAACCGGCAGCGGCGGCAACTGGTCTTCCGCTGCCGCGGCAACGCCCTCATCGAGCACCGTTTGTGCGGGATCTGTGTCTTCGCCTTCCGCTTCCTCCATGGATTGTTCGACGGACTCCTCCTCGTCCTCCGCGGGAGGCAAAGCGGAGAGGACAAGCCCATTGAATTCTTCGGGAGCAAAGCCTTCAAACTCCGAAAAGCGGAAGAGAATCGTCTCCCCCGTAAAAGGATCGATAGTCCGTTCGATCTGATCCTGTTCGGCGCTGGGAATGATTTGCCCATCACTTGTCACCATCGACATTCGGATCCGGATGGGTTCCGTGGATTTCACCGGCAATTCAATTCCGCGATAAGCCAGGGGGTTGTCCGGCAAAAAGGTGCGATAATTCTCGCTTTGCCCGCCGGGATTCTGCGGCGAAATGGTAAGCAGGGGCACCGCGTTTTCCGATTCGGGGTCGATTTCATAGGCCGCCGTGTCCCCATCCTGGGTGAATTGGAGAACCGGATCGTCCTGTCGAATCTCGACATATTCGCGGAAGTCTGGACTGAAAATCTTCCATTCAAACTTCTGGGCGCCCTCGCCCGCACCGCTGATCATCCACCCCCAAACAAACAGCGTGGCAGCCAAAACCGCTGTACCGAAAGTCAAGAAAATGCTCCGCTTGGAGCGAACGGCGCCGGCGCGAAACAATTCCACGCAGATAAAAGCTGTCCCCGCCACGAACATCAACACCGCCACGGTCACCGCGAAGCGCTTGACGTAGCTGACATTCACGCCGAGGGATTCCGTGTAGAGCACCCAATTGCCGGCGTTCATGATGCCGCCAATACTGATCCCCAGGAGCATGATGCCGCCCGCAACAATGGGCGGAATCCCAACAGTTGCCATCATGGGGAGGAACACAATGGCCACCATGATGATCGCGCCCAGGCCACCAAGGCTGGTGAAGAGCAGCGAGATCACCGCGAGACAAAACATGGAGACACCGAGCGGATTATCGCCGATGAGCTCGGCAGCATTCTTAATGAGGCTTTCCGCGACCCCGCTTTTTTGCATCATAAAGGAAAGAATGCCGCCGAAAAAGGCGATGATGATCGCTTTGTGAAGGCGAAGGGCACCTTCCCCGATCACACCGGCAAAGAGATCATCAACAAAAGAGATTTCCGGCTTCAGCACGGCCGCGCTTCCCGCGATCGCCAAAGCCATAATGGGCAGAACCAACAGAGCGGGCATCTTGCGCGTAAACATCAACGCAGCGCCGATACAGAAAATCAGAAGAATCAGGATTCCAAGAAAGATATTCTCATCGAACGGCATAGAAAGCGATCCTCATTCGGTGGACTGCCCGGACCGGTGCGCGGGTCGAATGACGGCCAATCGTGTGGAGGCGGCGGGGCCGCGTCAAGCAGAGGCCGCCGGACTTAATGCAACCTTAAGATTAAAATTGCGATAAGTTTAGCGAACACAAGCCCGCAACTGGAACCGTCTGGTCAGCCCTTTGCTTCTTCAAGTTCCGGCGATTCCGCCGGATTTCATCATCAGGATACATATCAGTGCCAAAGCATCTTGGAGCAAATTACTGGAAGGCGGTGGCGGGACGGCTGCCGGAGGGCCTTGGCGAGGCCTATCGCGACCGATTGGCGTGTCCCGACGATGACGCCGTGCTGGGTGAAATCAAGGAGAGAGGCGAGGAATTCCTGTGCCCGGCCTGCGAGCGCCGTTTCGCTGTCTCCAACGGAATCCTCAGCGCGCTTCCTACTTCTGATCAATACATGCTGGACATCGAGGAAAGGGCGGCCCTGGAGGAGAAGGCGCCGGCAAATCCCTGGGTCGATAACCCCGGAGACGAATTTCAGCCGGTCTGGGAATCGCTCGAATCACGGGCTGGCAGTCTGAAGGGAAGAAGGGTGCTGGATCTTTGCTGCGGCTCCGGCTGGGCTGCCCACTGGTTCGCGAAAAAGGGAGCTCGCGTCGCCGCCGTCGATTACGTTGCGGGAGAAGGCGGCCTGAAGACACTCCTCGAGAAAGCGGGAAACGTTTCCGGCTCCATCGATTGCTTTCAGGCGGATATCTGCCGCCTGCCCTTTGTGGAAGAGACCTTCGACATCATTTTCATTGGCGACACACTGCATACGCTCCACCGTCCTGAGATCCTGGTGCTGGAGGCCGCCCGGGTGCTGATCACCAACGGACTCCTCCTCAATATGAACGAACCCATTTCCTCCTCCGGCCTGGGAAGGCTTGGCAGTACGGACCCGCGCCGGGAAGGGCGGCAGTTGACCCTGGGAGATTACAAGGCGATCTATGCGGAAGCGGGATTGAGCTTCGAAGTCGCAAAAAGAGGAGATGATTTCCAACGCGGAAAACTGAAAGCCCTTCTCGGCCGCCTTGGGCCCACCAGCTCTGAAGATGTCCAGTTTTTCATCGCTCGAAAACCTCGCCGTTTCAGTCTGGCTGACTTTACCCTGACCCGGAAAGCTTAAGGAGAGAACCATGCGGGAGATAATCGCGAGGCTTGAGGAAATTCCCGACGGCGGTTCGATCCGAAAAGAAGTCAATGGAATCGAGACCGCCATTTTTCGCAAGGGTGGCGAACTCTACGCGATCGATGCGGCGTGTCCACACCGCCGCGGTCCACTCGATGGCGCGGACATTGAAAATGGCTATATCGCGGTTTGTCCCTGGCACGGCTGGCGATTCGATATCCGCACGGGCAAGTCGCCCACCCATCCGGGACAGGTGAGCTGTTTTCCGGTCGAGGCCGAGGATGGCGATGTCTATATTACTCTGGATTATGCCTGATGTTGCGTTATCTTCGGGAACTGCTGCGTGGTGAGGCGGAAGCATCGGCCCAGGCCTCGGGCCTGAGCGGCATGATTCACGAGGCCTCGGCCCGCTTCGCCGGGTGGGTTGAAATCTCCACGCGGTCGAGCGTCGATTCCACGCGTCATTCTCTCATTGCCGCGGATGATGCCCTGGAGAGAGCGGCAAAAGACCAGGAAGAGCTGCCGGAAGCCCTGGCCGCCGATGCGGCCTCTTTTGTCGGAGAGGTGGCCCGGCACGAATGGGGCGGCCAATGGAGAGAGGATGATCGTTTTGGCCTGGTGCTTCGTGGTTTGGGCCAAGTTCCCGGGGCGAAACTGATGCCGCTGGCGCTTGTCGAAAAGAGATGGAACTCGCCGGGGCGGTTTTCATTGGCAGGTTTCTTTCACGCTCTCCCAGGTCGCCTGGAGGCCGAGAAGAAATTTGCCGAAGTGGAATCTGCAAGCCTGGACAGCCTGATGGACCGGGTTCGGGAAAGGTCGGGCAAGGAAGCGAATGAAGCGGCGAATCGCATCGCCGCGGAATTTCGCGGCCACTGGAAGCAACTCCACGGTGTCGATATCCCGCTGTCTCTCACGGGAGTTCGAGAACTCGACGGCTTTCTTCGCAGCCACTATTACATCAACTGCGTGACCGATGGGACTCTGGCAAGTGCGGGCTTTTTTATCGGTGAAGTGGGCCGGGGCCTGTTCCAGGGAGAATGGAACTTTGAAGGGCTCGAGCAAATCGAGCGCGCCGCCTTGCGCTATCCCGAGTTGGATTACTACCCTGTCGGCCGAATTTTCAAGATGATGACCGAACGGCCGGAGGGCGAAACCCTTGATGAGTATATACGCTTGATACCAAGCGCGCGAAAAGAACTTCGCCCGCGGACCTCCGACTAAGCGTCAAATTCCTCGACGAGGACCATGTTGTTGCGGTGGACGACTTCGGAGTAGCTGACCGTCCCGAGGACGCGGCCAAGCTCCGCCCCCTTGACCCCTTTGATTTGCTCCACATCAGCCGCATCGAAATTGACCACGCCGCGGGCGATTTCGACCCCGTTTTTGTCCGATATAGACACGACGTCGCCCTTGATATAGTCGCCTGTCGTGGCCCGAACGCCCACGGCCAGCAGCGACTTGCCGTTTTTCAAAATGGCCCGCCGTGCGCCCGCGTCCACCACGATTTCCCCCTTCGGCCGCACGCTCGACAGCCAATGCCGCCGCGACATCCCCGACCGGCGCATCGACGTGGGGAGGAACAGCGTCCCCTCGAACTCGCCCGCCACAACGCGCTCGATCTTGCCCTCGCGCATTCCATCCACCACGGCGCAGGCCACGCCGAACTGGGCCGCGTGGCGCGCCGCCAGAAGCTTGGTCTTCATGCCGCCAGTGCCGTGATCGCTCGCCGCCGCGTCCACCAGCCCGATGTGCTCTTCATTCAAACGCGAGACGACAGGAATCAATTCCGCCTTCGGATCCTTGTTCGGATGACCGGTCATCAGGCCGGGCACATTGCTCAGGATAATCAGCAGATCGGCGTCCATCTTCGCCGCCACCATGGCCGAGAGCATGTCGTTGTCGCCGAATTTCAGTTCATCGATGGTGACGGAATCGTTTTCGTTGATGATGGGAACAACGCGCCGATGGAGCAACTCCGTCAGCGCAAAGCGCGCGTTCAGGTAACGCCGCCGGTCGTCCATGTCGTCGCGGTTGAGAAGCATCTGAGCCACAATGATGTCGTGGCGGCGAAAGCGCTGGCTGTATTCTTCCATCAGGGCGCCCTGGCCGATGGCCGCCACCGCCTGCAGCGCCGGTATGGACGTGGGCCGCTTCGACAGGCCGAGCAACCCGCGCCCCGCCGCCACGGCGCCGCTGGACACAACGATCACTTCCAGTCCCTGGCCGTATATCGCGGCAATGGAATTCACCAGCGACGTGACGCGCTTTTTATCCACGCCGCCATCCTTCAACGCCAGCACGTTGCTGCCGATCTTGACCACCACCCGGCGCAGCGGAGCCTCCGCGAAAGGCCAGGCCTTGCGAATCTCCGCCACATGCCGCCGTGGATCTTTCGAGCCTTTCAAGTTTTTATCTCCCGCCGATACGGAAGTTGCACACATCGCCGTCCTTCATCACGTAGTCCTTCCCCTCCACGCGGAGCTTTCCCGCGTCCCGCGCCCCGGCCTCGCCGCCACACGCGATATAATCCTCATAGGCGATCACCTCGGCCCGGATAAACAGCTTTTCGAAATCCGTGTGGATTTGCCCCGCGCAGCGCGGCGCCTTCCACCCGCGATGAAACGTCCACGCCCGCGCCTCTTTCTCCCCCGCCGTGAAAAACGTCGCCAGGCCCAGCAAATGATAAGCGGCATGGATCAACCGGTCGAGCCCGCTTTCCTGGATGCCCAGCTCCTCCATGAACATCGCCTTCTCATCCGCATCCAACTGGGAAATCTCCGACTCCACCTTGGCCGAGATCACCATCGCCTCCGAACCTTCCGCCTCGGCGTACTCCTGAATCTCTTTCACAAAGGGATTCTCCGCGCGCTGGGCGAAATCATCCTCCGACACGTTGCAGGCATAGAGCATCGGCTTGGCCGTCAGGAGCTGGTAGGACTTCACCCATTTCTCTTCCTGCTCGGTTTCCGGCGCCTTCGAGGCAAACTTGCCTTCCTCCAGAACGGCGAGAAGTTTTTTCTGAAATTCCATCTCCGGCTCCAGCGCCTTGTCTCCCCGCGCCAGCTTCACCATCCTTTCGAGGCGGCGCTCCATGACGGCGTAGTCCGACAGCACCAGCTCCAGCTTGATCGTCTCGATGTCCTTGATCGGGTGAAGATGATTGTCCACATGCTGGATATTCTCGTCTTCAAAGGCGCGCACCACATGGATGATCGCGTCCACCTCGCGAATCTGCGCCAGAAACTGGTTCCCCAGCCCCTCGCCCTTGTTGGCCCCGCGGACCAGCCCGGCAATATCCACGAACTCAAAGGTCGTCGGCAGGGTTTTCCGCGGCCTGGCGATTTCCGAAATCTTCCAGAGCCGCTCGTCCGGCACCTGCACCACGCCCACGTTCGGATCGACCGTGCAGAACGGATAGTTGGCCGATTCCACCGAGGAGGCCGTCATGGCGTTGAACAGCGTGCTTTTGCCGACATTGGGGAGGCCGACGATCCCAGCTTGCAGAGGCATACGATCCCGTTTCCTTGCGAAATCCACGGAGGCCACCGCCGCCGCGCGGCGCTATGTCGCGCATCCCGGCACGGAGACGCAACCGGGAACATCTTTCGGGACAGCGCCTTTTCCCTGGAGTCCCCTCCCCCGCTGGCGGCAGGCTGGCCCGGTTTGGAATCTCGCGCTCGAGGTGCTTTGGTTTGCTTCCCTGGCTGACGCTTGCCCTGCTCGCTTTTCTCGAATCCCTGCTGATCGGCGTGTTTGCCGTGCGGCGGGCGCGCCATGCCGCCCCGTCGCTCGGCCTGATCGACCAGCCCGGCCTCGCCCGCAAGCTCCACCGCACCCCCATCCCCCGCAGCGGCGGCCTGGGGATCTTTCCCGCCTTCTGGCTCCCGGTCTGGATCAACTTTCTCCTCGCCGCCACGGTCGTGCCCCAGCTCGCCTTCCTGCCCGAGAGCGTCCGCACCCTGGCGGGCAACGTCGGCCTGAAATACCAGGCGCTGGAGGGCATGTTTCTCGGCTGCGCGGCGATCTTCGCCCTGGGACTGCTCGACGACCGCTTCAACCTGCCCGCGCTGCCGCGCCTCGCCATCCAGGTCTTCGCCTGCATCCCCGTGGTGGCCTCGGGCACCGTGCTCAAGGTCTTCCTCCCCGATGTACTGGCCTATCCGCTGACGGTTTTCTGGCTGGTGCTGCTGACCAACAGCTTCAACTTCCTCGACAATATGAACGGCCTGACCAGCGGCCTCGGCGTGATCATCTGCGGGGTCATGGGCACCATCGCAGCCCTCGCCGGCGAGTGGTATATGCTGCTCCTTTTTGCCTTGCTGGCCGGGGCGCTGCTGGCGTTCTGGTTTTTCAATTTCCCCAAGGCATCGGTCTTTCTCGGCGATTGCGGCAGCACCCATCTCGGCTTTCTCCTGGGCTGCCTGACCATTCTTTCCACCTATTACCAGGAGGGCGTGCCGACGCGCTTGCCCGTGCTCATGCCGCTGGTGGTGCTGGGCGTGCCCCTCTTCGATACGCTGTCGGTGCTGTTAATTCGCTGGCGCGCTGGCAAGCCACTCATGGAGGGCGATACCAACCATATTTCCCATCGGCTGGTGGCGCTGGGGATGTCGCGGACCGAGGCGGTGCTCTTTCTCTACGGAGCGACGCTCACCGTCGGACTCGCGGCCATTCCGCTCCGCAACCTCGAATGGCGCCACGGGATTCTCCAGGCCGCCGTTATTCTCTTGATTTTCTGCCTCCTCCATTGGTTGGAAAGGGTGAGTTACCGTTGGAAGGTGCAGACCAACTCTCGTTCCTGAGGCTCAATGCCGATGCTCCCGCTCGTTCTTTCCCACCTTCGCGGTCAAACCGCGCTGGTTCTTTTCCTGTGCCTGGCGTGCTTTTCCCTCCCGGGCTGCCATCTGAAAATCCGTGAACTGAAGAACGATCTGCAGATGCGTGAAGCCCGCATCATGCAGCTCGAGCAGGATCTCACCGCCACGCGGGACAAGCTCTCCGACGCGCGCGAACGCATCGAGACCCTGCAGGAAGAGTTGGAGGCCCGGAATCAAACGATCCAGGCCCTCAAATCCAATCTCGGTTCCACCGAGGAGAAGCTCAGCGCCTCGCGGGACGCGCTGACCGATACCATGGAATCCCGCGAAAAGGAAATGCAGTCGCGCATCGAAGAGGCCGTCGAGACAGAGCAGAAGCTGAAGGAGCAGATCGAAGAGCAGGAGGTGAAGTATTCCTCGCTGCAGAATGAGCTGCTCCAGGAAGAACAGGCCCGCCTGGATGTGAAGGCCCAGCTCTCCGAGGTGCAGGAGCGACTGGAAGAAAAAACAAAGCAGCTTGCCGGGATGAAGGCGGACCTGGAAGAGCGGGATGCCACCATCTCTTCAATGAAGGAATCCCACGCCGAAAGAATTGCCGAGCTGCGGAAGGAGCTTGAAGAAACAACTTCCAGCTACGAAGCGCAAATCGAGGAAATTCAATCCGCCCGCGAGGCGGCTTCCAGCGAACTGGCCAGCGCCAATGACAAGGTGGAAAATCTCAGCTCAGACGTCCGGCTCTTGAAAGACCGGGTGGAGGAGAAAGAGAAAGAGCGCGAGGAGATGTCGGAGGAACTGGTCGCTTTGCAGGATCAGTTGGAAAAGCAAAAATCCGTCGCGGAGGGATCAGCGCCCACGGACGAGGCAGGCCGGATCGCGGAACTGGCCCGGGAGAAGCTCGACTTTCTGGCGCGCAAGGACGAAGCGATGGTGCGGGCGGAGGGGAACCGCGTGGTGATGGTGCTTCTCAGCGATGGGCTTTTCGACACGGGAACGACGCTGCTCACTGACGAGGGGCTGCGGGCGTTGCGCGTGGCGGAGGACGTGATCGGCGAAGCTTCTCCCGAGCAGATTCTGGTGGAAGGCCACACGGACAACGTCCCCGTTCGCAATATGCCCTATCCTGACAACTGGGAACTGGCGGCGGCCCGGGCGACGGAAGTGGTCCGGTGGCTTGCGGCCCAGCCGGGCATCGAGCCGGAAAAAATCATTGCCCAATCGCGCTCTTACTACGACCCGATTGAAGACAACACATCGGCCGCCGGACGGCGAATGAATCGCCGGGTCGAAGTCATCCTCGAATTGCCGGCGGCTCGATGATCCCTCGTCTCCAGCCGCCCGCGTGAATACTGACTCGGAAAACCAGCCGAAAATCACCGTCGTTGTCCTCGCCTACAACAGCGAGGAGTATATGCAGGGCTGCCTGGATGCGCTCGAGAGGACACGCGGCGCCGCGATCGAAGTCATCTGCGTGGACAACGCCTCGCACGACAACAGCCACGAAATTGCCGAAAAGCACCCCGCGACGAGCAAGGCGATCCGCTCGGACAAGAATCTCGGTTATTCGGGAGGGAACAACCTGGGCTGGCGCGCCGGCTCGGCCCCGTTTGTCGTTTTCATCAATCCGGATTGCCGCGTCCTGCCCGATACGCTGGCCCATCTCGTCCGCCCGATGGAAGACGATCCGGAAATCGCGGTTTGCGGGGCGCTCCTTTACTATCCCAATTCCCGAAAGATCCAGCATGCCGGAGGGATTCTCCATCCTAACGGGATGTGCGAGCATTACGGCATGGGGCAGAACGACTCGGAAGAGTTCCACGAAAGCAAAGACGTGCGCTACGTCACGGGGGCGCTGATCGCGTTCCAGCGGCGCGATTTAGAGCGCCTGGGCGGCTTTGACGAGGAATACTGGCCCGCTTATTATGAGGAAACCGACCTCTGCCGGCGCCTCCTGAAAGAGGGGCGCCGCATCCGCTACGTGGCGGACGCCATCGCCTATCACTACGAATCGCCGGGGCTGGAAAAGCTTTCGCCGAAATTCGTCCGCACAAGCTATCGAAGCCGGATGCGGTTTGTGGTGAAGAATTACACCCTCGGCGAATGTCTGACCGAATTTCTCCCCTTTGAAGCGCGCTGGTTTTTCGGCCCATTCGCAAAAGGCTATCGAATCGCCACGGTGCGGTCCTACCTGTCTGGTGTTGCTTTTGCTGTCTTTTGCCTGCTTAGGTTTTCGCGCCGTCGGCGCGGCCCGTGACAATCTGCCTGATATTCAAGCGAAGGAAAACTCTTCTCCGGTCGTTTCAACTGGCCGGAAGCGAAGTGGAGAGCAGGGCGTTTTGAAAGCGCTGAAAAGACTTTGGCCATACGCGAAACGGCACCGCTGGAGCTTGCTCATTGGCGTATTATTCGTCTTTGCCGCCAATGCTCTCACGCCCCTTGTCCCGACCATAATCGGCCAGGGGGTGAGCCTCGCGGAGAATCGCCGAGTCGATGAGCAGGGCCTGTTGCTCTTTGCCGGGCTGGCTCTTTCCGTGGCGGGTCTGGCGGCAGCCTTTCGTTTTCTGATGCGGCGCACCATCATCGATACGTCGCGCCACGTGGAATACGAAATCCGCAACGATTTCTTCCGCAAGCTCCAGTCCCTGGACCCCTCCTTCTTTGATGCGCGCAACACCGGCGACCTGATGAGCAGGGCCACAAACGACATGGATCTGCTCCGCATGCTGATGGGTCCGGCGGTCATGTATTCCGCCAACACGATTTTCAGCTTCCCCCTGACCATGTTCTGGATGCTTGTGCTCGATTGGAAGCTGACTCTCCTGGCGCTCATGCCCATGGTGGCCCTTCCTCCGCTGGTAAAATACTTCAGCAGCCGCACCTTTCGCGTTTCCCGCGAACAGCAGGATGCCTTTGGCGACCTTTCGACCATGGTGCAGGAGAATTTCTCCGGCATCCGCGTGGTGAAAGCCTATCAGCAGGAGAAGTATGAAGAAGAGAAATTCCTGAAGGAAAACGACCGTTATATAGACGCCTCATTGCGCCTGGCGGAACTCCACTCCTCTTTCTTTCCGTCGATCCGCCTCATCGTTGGCCTGGGATACCTGATCCTTCTCATGTACGGCGGCTATCGGATTATCCAGGGGGAGATGAATGTCGGCACGCTGGTCAGTTTCCTGATGCTTTTGGGGATGGTGGTGTGGCCTCTGATCGCCGCCGGATGGGTCGTCAACCTGATCCAGCGCGGCCTCGCCTCGCTCGAGCGTATCAATCTCATCTTCGAGGCCGAGCCACTTGTGAAAGACAAGGGCTCCAGAGATCAGGATTTTCCCTCACCGATCGATATCCGGTTTCATGGACTGACATTTCGGCATGATGGAACCAATGAACCACAACTCCACGATATCGACCTGAACGCTCCCGCGGGGAGGATGGTCGGCCTCGTTGGCCCCGTTGGCTCTGGCAAAAGCACCCTGGTTCATCTGCTTGCTCGATTCTATCCCGTGGAACGTGGCATGATCGAAATCAGCGGGCGGGATATCAATGATTGGCCGCTCAGGGAATTGAGGCGGCGCATTGCCTTTGTTTTCCAGGAGAGCTTTCTCTTCTCCGACACGATTGGATGGAATATCCGCTTTGGCGCCGGCGATAACACGCCCCAATCGGAAGTCGAACGCGTCGCCAGGATGAGCCACGTGCATGACGATATCATCGAGTTTCCGAAGAATTACGAAACCGTTCTGGGCGAGCGGGGCGTGAATATCTCCGGCGGGCAGAAGCAGCGCATCGCAATTGCCCGGGCGTTGCTCCGCAAGGCGGAGGTCCTCGTTCTCGACGACGCGCTTTCGGCGGTGGATACACATACAGAAGAAGCGATTCTCAAGGACTTGAAGCAGGTCATGGCGGGCAGGACGACATTCCTCATATCACACCGAATCTCCACCGTGTCCATGTGTGACGAGATTCTCGTTCTGGAAGAGGGACGCGTGACGGAGCGCGGCACGCATGAGGAATTGGTCGCCCAGACCGGCCTCTATGCCGACCTTTATCGAAAACAGCTCTCTGAATCTGTCCTGGACGAGAAATTCGAAGAAGAAGAAGAGGACTCGGAAGCGGAAAGGGGGCTGCATCAATGAGCCAGCAGCTCTCCCCCGCCGAAGTGACCCGCAAGGCACGAGAGGAACGCCACCGGGCCGAAGAGCGCGAATCCCTCGAGCGCAAGGGGGACATACGCCAGGTTAAGAGGCTTGCGAAGTATCTCGCTCCACGAAAGAAGAAGGTCGCCCTGGCGGTCCTTCTGTCTATCGGCATCGCCTTCCTGACACCGATGCCGATGATTCTCATCAAATATACCATCGACACATTTATCACCCCTGGCGTCTTCGAGGGTGTGATCGCGATGACCCTGTTCCTGTTTATCGCACAGGGGCTCTTGTTTTTACTCGAAAGGACCTCCGTGCTGCTGATCACAAAGATCGGCCAGTATTCCATGAGAGACCTGCGGCAGGAGATTTTCCGGCATCTTCAGTCCCAGCCGCTGCGCTTTTTTGACAAAAACCCCGTCGGCCGGCTGATCACGCGCATCACCAGCGATGTCAATGTGTTGAACGAGCTTTTCGCCCAGGGCGTGGTGGGCATTTTCCAGCAGATCTTCTCGCTGGTCGTCATCATCGGGGTCTTGCTCTATTTCAACTGGCAGCTCACGCTTTGGCTCCTCCCCGTTTTTCCGCTCATCGCGCTCGCCTCCTGGAATTTCCGCAACAGCGTCTTCTACGGCTACCGCCTCTCCCGTGTGCGGCTCTCCCGCATGAATTCCTTCATGCAGGAAAACATTACAGGAATGAGAACCGCCCAGGCGAATACGCGCGAGGATTCGCAATACGAGTTATTTGATGAGTTGAATGGAGCCAACCGCGCCGCCCACCTGCATATTGTTTTTCAGTACGCGCTGTTCTTTCCACTGATCGAGATCATTTCGACGCTCGGGCTCGCTCTGATCCTCTGGCGCGGCGGCATTCAATATATCACTCCGGGTGCCAGCCAGGCCATAACCGTCGGCGAGCTGGCCCTGTTTATCCAGGCACTTGAGCGGTTCTTCCAGCCGATCAAGGACCTTTCCGAGAAATACAATATTGTCCAGGCGGCAATTGCCGCCGCGGAGCGCCTCTTCGCCCTGCTGGATACCAAGCCGCAGATCAATGATCCGGAAGAACCCCGGGAAATCGGCCCCTTTTCCCATTCCATAGAATTCCGCGACGTCTGGTTCTGCTACAATGAAGATGAATGGGTGCTTCGTGGCGTGAGTTTCAAAGTCGAGAAAGGCCAGACCGTGGCCATCGTGGGCCCAACCGGCAGCGGGAAAACAACAATTATATCCCTCCTCTGTCGATTCTATGATATCCAGGAGGGGCAGATCCTGATCGATGGAGTGGATATCCGCGAAATCCGGCAAGCGGACTTGCGCGAGAAGATCGCTCTCGTGCTCCAGGATGTTTTCCTTTTCCACGGAACCGTGGCGGAGAACATCGGCCTCGGGAAGGAAGGGATCAGCCGCGACAAAATCGAGCAGGTTGGCCTGGAAACCGGGTTCCACCGTTTCATCGAAAACACAGCGAAGGGCTACGACACTGGGGTGAAGGAACGAGGAGCGACCCTCAGCACCGGGCAGAAACAGCTTCTCAGCTTCGCGCGGGCGCTCGCCTACGATCCGGAAATTCTCATCCTGGACGAAGCGACCTCGAATGTCGACACAGAAACGGAACATCAGCTCCAGCGCGCCGTGGAGACGCTTTGTTCTGGACGCACGTCAATCGTGATTGCTCACCGGCTATCCACGATCCAGCGCGCTTCGAAAATCCTCGTTCTTCACCACGGCCACCTGGTCGAAGAAGGAACACACCAGGAATTGCTGGCGGCGGGCGGCCTGTATCGGCGTCTATACGACCTTCAATATAAAGAGCAACTTGCGAGCTAGTCCGTCGTCTTCTGGGAGCCTCCTCCCGATGACTTGGGCGGATCTGTTTCCGGCTGATCACTGAAGAGAATTGCGGACTCCAGAGCCTTAAATGCGTCCTGTTTCAGAATGGCTTCGTTCATCCGTTTGCGGGCTTTGCCGGCACTGGGGTTGTGCTTGAGGATTCTTTCGCAGGTCGAAATGCACTGGCGAAGCTCGCCCTTATTAAAAAACATCTCCGCTGCCTGGTCGAGTTGGTCCATCATTTCCGGGGAGCGTTTCATCTGGCTGAGAACATCGGCCAGCTTGAGACGGACCCCTGCATTATTGGGGTTCACGGCAAGGATATCTCGATAATTCTGCTCGATCTGTTTGAGCGTTTGCTCGCTTTCGTTCCGCTCCATTTCATCGATGGCGCCCATGAGAAAATCCGACGGCGAGATCCCCGACGAAGAAATCATTTTCTGCTGCGTACCAGAAATATCCAGCTCGTCCAGAGCGAGCTTGTCGTCCTCGCCCTCCTCTTTCTCGTCTGGTTTTCCTGCCGGTTTGCCACGGGATTGAGTGGACGACAGCATGTCTCGAGCGACCGTGTTCTGCGGATCGATCGCCATAATCAGTTCAAAATACCTGATTCCCTCGTCGACCTCTCCCTCCTCGAGGAGGAGTTGGGCAAAGGTGAGAATCACGTCGATTATATCGCGTTGCTTGCCGATTTTCGGATACTGGGTGACGTAGCCACGGTGAGCGCGGAGATTTCGTGGATCCAGTTCGAGAACATTTAAATAATACTCGATCGCCTTTCCCGCCTCCCCCTTCTGGGCCAGCATGTCGGCGTAGTCCAGATAATCGGGGATCATTTCCGCCATGCGGTCCTGTTCCGTTTGCATCGAAAAGAGAGCTTTCCAGATTTCCTCTTCCCCGGGTGCTCGCTGCAGAATTTCGCGGTATTGGGTTTCTGCAAGGTCAAACATGCCCCGCTCTGCATAGACACGAGCGAGCTTCTTACTCTCTTCGAGTGCTTCTTCTTCCATCCGCGCACGCTGGAGTGCCTCGACAAGCATCCTCCGGTTCTCAAGGTTCTGCGGATCGATTTCTGCCAACTGGCCATAGGCTTTCGCCTCCCGCGCGTGGTCGGCATATTCTGAGAAAAGCGAGGCGGCCCTCTGAAGAGCCCGGGAGGCATTGCCGAGCGATTTGACTTCCCGATACACGCGGGCTGCCGCGAGCTGGAAATCCGCGGAGGCTTTTCCGAAAGAATCCAATCGAGAAACCACTTCCCGCGCCCTCTGAGGATGGCCTTCCGCGAGTAAGGCATCGATCAGCCGCAAGGCGACTTGAACGGCTTCATCGGCTTCCCCCTGGCTGACGAGAAACTCCAGAAAGCGGGAAAGGGGCTCGCTCTTTTCCGAGGAGATCTCAACGGCCCGATCGAAATTCGACCGGGCGTCATCCATTCGATTTAAACGCGCCTGGCTTTCCGCCAGCGTCAGATAATCCCCGACCAGATCCTCTTCCGGGCCAAACTTTCGATAAGTTTCGATATACAGCTTGCGTGCCGCGGTGTCTCCCGGTGTGACATCAAGCAGATCGCGGAGGGCTTGGGCGGCCTCTTCATCATGTTCCAACTGTATATAAAGCTCCGCCAGGTCGCGGTATTCCCGCGCCAGAAGAGTTTCCCCTCCTTCCGACTGGAGAATCCGCACCAATCGAGCACGCGGCTGGGGATCGTCAGGGCGCAGTTCGATGAGCTTTCTCAAGAGATCAAGGGCTTTGCCCCGTTCATCCTGGCCGAGATAGACAGCCGTCAATTGATCCGCAATCTGAAGTGCCGTTTCGTCGTGTCCCAGATCCGCGCTGAGTTCGAAGTAAAGCTCTGTGAGCCCGAGATCATTGGGCCGCAGGGATTGCGCTTCAGTCACGACTCCGAGCGCTTCCGCTTTTTCGCCACGACGCACAAGCTCGGTGGCAATGGCCCGAAGCTCTTTGGCGGCCAACTCGGGGATTTCATGTTCCTTGTAAAGCCGCGCCCCCTCGCGCCGCAGGGGGAGTTTGTCCTCCACAAGCTCAAGGCCTTCATCAAACACTTGCCGTGCGGTTTGAATTTCCGCTGCTTCGAGGAAGTGCTCGAACCGGGCTAAATAAAGAGCGCTGGCCCGCTCGTCATGACCCTGTTTGTGAAGAGACTGGCCCGCCTTTGAAAGAGCATTGGGATCGTTCGGATTCAACTCCGCCAGGGCGAGAAGGCTCTCTTCCAGCAAGTCCTCCCGCTCTTCGTTCTTTGCGCGCTTTTCCGCCTCCACGTAAGCGGCTGTCGCCGCAGAAGATTCCTCCGCCTGGCGCAAAATCCTTCCAGCGCCAACGAGGGCTTCCGCTCCCGAGATTCGTTCGACGACCCACTTCACCGTGTCGATCGCTCGATCCCGTTCACCCTTCTCGACGTAATGCTCGCCCAGGAAAAGCGCTGGTGAAACCGCATCTTCCCACTTTTGCAAGGTGAGATAGACATTGATCAGAGTTTGACATACGGGAATGGACCCGGGCGCCAAGGCCTGGGACTTCTCCGCCGCGGCCTCTGCTTTGTCGAAGCTCCCCTCGGCGATCCAGGCATCCGCCGCCTGCGCATAGAGGCTCGCTGCCTCCGAGTGCTGTTCATCCAGTTCCAGCAACTCGGCGCGGCGATGCAGCTTATCGGGAAGCAGCGCGAATTCCAGGCCCTCTGCCAGGGCATTCGCTTCATCCTGAGTTTCTCCAGCCTCTTTGTATCGCTCGGCGGCAGCAAACCAGGCCTGCGCCGCGGACTCGTGTTCATCAAGAAGCCCGTATATCCCGGCAGCCTCTTGAAGAAGGTCCGCTGACCAGGAATCAAGTTCCTGCGCCAGGGCGGCTTCTCGCAGAGCACTGGCCTTTTCTCCTTCCTGGCTGTAAAGGCGGGCAGCCTTTATTCGGCATGCCGCGGCCCGGACCAGAGAGTCGCGCTCCTCGTGATGCCGGGCGGTTTCGACCAGGCCTTCGGCATTTTCCGCGCAGAGATCCTCCAATTGGTCCAAGGCCTTGAAAGCCTCGTCATTCGCCCCTTCATCGGAGGCGATGCGCACGTATTCCCGCAGCGCCGCGCAGGCCTCGCTGATTTTCCCAAGTTCCTGATAGAGATTGGCGATATGCTGGCGCGCCTCCCGATTTTGATCTTCTCTCCAGGCAATCTGTTTCCAGATTTCAAGCGCTTCCCGCTTGTCGCCCTGCTCATCCAGAAGCCGGGCTACACGAGGGGCCAATGCCAGATAATCTTCGCGCTTTTGCGACTTTTCATAGATTTCCAGAAGGGAACGGGACACCTCGAGATCATCGGGAGCTTTTTCAAAAACCTGGCGATAGGTCCGTTCCGCGGTTTCCAGATGTCCTGATTCTTCGCAAACTCTGCCAAGACGCAGATAGTAATCCGCGGCCTCGTCTATACGCCCTTCCTGATCAAGAAGACGGCCAGTCCGGCCCAAAACATCCGCGTTCTGATCGTCTCTCTCCAGAATCTCTTGGTAAAGACTGATCGCCTCCGATGGTTCGGAGCTTTCAAGGAGTTCGGCAAGCTCGCGATATTCTCCCAGAAGCGCTTCTCCAGGGCTTTCTTCCTGGCGTTCGAGGGCTTCGATCAGCCGGCGCCGCAAGGAGGCGTCTCGGGGTTTCAGGGCAACGGAGCGGCGCAGTGCCGTAATTTCTTCCTCGGGGCGATTCTTCTCCAGATGGAAATCGGCCAGAACCAGCCATGAGACGGCAGCCTCCGCCTCCTTGCCGCAGCCTTCCAGCGCCAGGGCCGTAAAACGTTCCAGGTCAGGAAAATCCTTTAACAACTGGGGGAACTCGCCGAGAAGAGACCACGTTTCCTCAAAGCGTTTTTCCCTGATGAGCTGAGAGCAGCTGTGGCGCAGTAGCTCAAAAGCTTCCTCGCTTCCCGCCTTGCCAAGCTGGTCGTGAATCAGCCCTGTGATTTCTTGAATGTATTCTTCATATTCGTGGTAGTTAAAGTGCTGATCGGCTTTCAGGGTCCGCAGTTCCGGGCTTTCTGGAAAGTGGGAAAGAGCCTCGACTGTTTCAGCCAGCGCCTGCGAGGGATCCTCCTCCTTCTCCAGGCGAAGCTCCACCACCTCGACCCAGTGAGGAATGGCACGGGGGGCATCATTCGATTCGCTGAGGAGGATAGCGAGTTTCTTGCGATTTTCGAGATCCTCATGATCGATTCGAAGGATCTCTTCGTAAAGATCAGTGCGCCTGGCGGCCGGTTCCTCCTTTTCCTCGAACGCTCTCGCGAGTATCTGGAACTGCTCCAGAGCACGAATTTTTTTCTTCTTATCCAAGTAATGACGAGCCAATCGCTCTCTTGATTCCGTGTCTTCCGGATCGAGATTCAAGATGGATTTGAGCAAGCTCTCGGTTTTTTCTTCCTCATGTTCATCTCCGAGACAGTCGAAAGCCTTGCGGTAATGCTGCAACGCCCTGCCCCGTTCGCCCGCCCTTTCCAGAAGCTGGGCCAGGGACTCGTGAGCAGGTCCGCTTTCGGGAGCGTATTCGCACGCCAGTTCGAGAGCTTCCCGGCTATCTTCCTCCTCTTTGTCCGAGGTTAGATCAGCGAATTCCAGCAAACCGGACACGGCGTCATTGGTTTTTCCGGCTTTCCTCTGAATGTCGGCGAGGCGGCGCCGATCTTTCAGATTTGCTGGGCTCGCCTCGGCCATCAGGCAAGCGATTGACTCTGCGTCTTCCCACTTTTCTTCCTCGCAATGTGCTTCGCAAAGTGAATCCGCGCGGAATGAGGCTGCCTCCAGATCACCTTCCAGCAAAAGGCCATCGAAGAGGACTTTTTCCATCTCGCGGCTTGAGGGATATTTCTCGAAACCTTCCCTGCTCAGGGCAACGGCTTCAGCAGAGTCGCCTTGTCTATACAGATACTCTATAGCACGAAGCATCGCTTCCGCGGCAGCTTCCAGATTCCCAGCATTCTCCTGAGCCTGGGACAAACGCCGGTAAACAACCTCGGAGGCGGCTCCCTGCGCGATCTGAAATTCGCAGGCTTCGATCGTGTCTTCCGTGGAAATGCCTTCCTGATCAAGCGCCTTACTGGCGAGGCCCGCGGCGTGTTTCGGCCGTCCAGACCCGGAGAGCGCCATTGCCAATCTTTTCATTTGAGACCATCCACGGCCAAGCGCGGATTGGATCTTTTCCGCCAGCCGCTCTCCCTCTTCGTTCTGCCCTTTGTCGAAATACAATTTGAGCACCAGCAAGGCCTGTTCAATCCAGGCTTCTCGATCCTCCTCTTTTTCGAGGGCATCGAGATATCTTTTCTGATGCGTTATGTCATTCCCTGCCGCAGCGGCAAGCCGGCGGAGCAAAGAAAGATCGGCGGGCCTTTCTTCCTCTTCCTCATCCTGCGAAAACCGAAGGGCGCTCTCCCAAATCTCGATAGCACGGCTTGAATTTCCGCGGAGGTTTTCCAGTTCGCCAAGGATTTCCAGGATCTCAGGCCGTTTCTTGCTTTCCTCGTCCAAGGCATCATAGATTCCAGCCGCTTCTTCCACTGGCCTGGAATCCAGGTCCCCTTGCAGCGCCTCTCGAAGTTCGATCCAATTGGATTGGGCTGCCAGTTCCCGAATCAGTTTCTTTCGGCACTCTATCTCTTCGGGAGCAAGACGGCAGGCCTCGCGAAGCGCTTCTATACACGCTGCGTGGTTTCCGACCTGGAGTTCACGATCCGCCTTGATACTCCAGGCCTCCACTGCAAGCGCAGATTCTCCCAGCGCCTCAGCCCTTTTCGCAGCAAAGTGAACCAACCCGGGGTCGTCTCTCGCCAGTTCGAGAAGCGGGCGAATGATCGGCTCGATGGAGGCTCCGGCCGATTCCGGCGCCGCTTCCTCCAAGGCGTCTTTAAGGACGCGTTTCGCATCATCGATCCGGCTGAGGTCCCGATAGGCACTGGCAAGCTCCAGGCGCTGCTCGGGATCGATCCGCCCATGGGCTTCGAGAATCTCAAAGCATGAAACCGCTTCTTCTTTTCTTCCCGCCCCGAGGGAAACGGATGCGGCATGGGACAGGTCTCGAGCAGCACTTTCTTCCTCGCCGAGAAAGAGATAGGCGTCCCCCCTCAGCCTGCGCGCTTCGATCGAATCCGAATCCAGCGACAGGCAATGATCGAGCTTCTCGACCGCCTCCTCCCAGTCGCCTTCATCACAGGCCGACTGGGCGATTGCCATATAGACATTCAGCGCCGACTGCTTTTCCTCGTGTTTGAGAAGCCACTCCCCCACCCTCTGAAGATACTCGGAATCGAAGTGGACCTCCCGGCGGCTCCGTTCAATGGTCTCAGCGACCTCCCCGTGGCGGTTTTGTTCCATCATGTCCTCGATGGATTGAACGAGCAGTTGGCGCCCCTCTTCTGTCCGGCCGGCCTTCAGCGCAATCAACCCCCGAATCTCCCGCAGTTCCTTGTCTTTCGCGCCAGCCTTTTGCGCTTCCTCCACGGCCTCGCCAGCCCGCTTCGGATCACCGTTTCTCCAAAAGAGAAAAGCCGCCTGCTTGAAAGCCGGGATGGCTTCCGCCGGATTGCTGCTTTCGTTCAGAAGACTGCCCTTTGTATAGACGATCTCTGGATCCTCTGAGCGGATGTGCATTGCGCGGCCGATGGCGTCCAGGCAAAAAGAAACGGGATGGGCGTCTAGACGCCCGACGGCCAGAAGCCGGTCACAGAGTGCCTCTCCCTGGGGGAGATCCGGCGCGGCTGCGAGAAACGCATCGGCGAGCTTTCTATTCTCCGGGAAGAAGTCGACAGCCTGGAAGAGTTGTTCGCGGAGTGTCTCGTCTGGCACATTGGATTCTTCGAGTTTTTTCTTCAGCAGCGGAACAGCGCCTTCTTCATCCCTCTGTTCGAGAAGAATCGCGATTCGAATGTCTGAGAGTTCACCGCGTTCACCAAATTGCGAGGTGATGCCGCGAAGCATTCGCTCCGCTCCGTCCGTTTCGCCAAATTCAAAGAGCGCGCGTGTATGTCTCTCCATGAGGAAGAACGACTGCTCCTGGAGGCCCGCACCGGACAGGAGGGCAGCGCAACGCCGCACAAGATCCTGATCAAGGGGATCCAACTCCACGGCTCGTTTCGCGAATTCGAGAGCCTTCTCTTCTTGTCCACCGGCTATTTCGCCTTCGGCGACGGCGAGGTATTGGTTTGCGGCTTCTGGATTCCGGCCCAGGTTCTCCAAATGATGGCCAAGGCGCTCCGACTGCTCGAGTGTCTTGGGGGCCAGGGCCGAGATCTTTTCCAGAATTTCGAGAATGCGATCGAAGAGTTCCAGTTCCAGCAAGGCTTCGATCGCGGCGAACAAGTGGTCGACCTGCGCCTGGACGCGGGCCTGGCGGCCACAAAGCTCGGCGCTTGCCTCCCGCCCATACAGATGATTGGGCGCCAGATTTAAAAGCCGGTTCAGATAATCCTGCGCCGTTTCGTCATCTTCACGGGCGATGGCGTCTCGAGCCAGGGCTTCCAGGTCCCGAACTGCCCCTTCTTTGTCTGAGACGGTCTCTCTCAGCCGCGCGGAAGTGACTCTCAACTCCAGGTCGGCAGGATGAGCGCGGATGAGAGGAGAAAGACACCGGAGCGCTTTGCGAGGCCTGTCCGCCTCTTGCCAGAGGTGGGCAGCGGCGCGGTAATGCTGTTCCGCCTCATCTTTGCGGCCTGCCTCCGTCAGTGCGTCGGCCAGTTCCTGCTGTATTTCCGGGGAATCGTTCTGACTGGCAGCTGCTTTCTCAAGCGCTTCGAGGGCTTTGCCGCTTTCTGCATTTTCTGTGTAGATCTGGGCCAGCTTGCGATACGTCGCACTGGACTGGCCGCCTTCCGGGTCTTCCCGGCGTTGGACGACCCCCAGTAATTCCAGACCGGCGGGATCATCGGGACACAGGCGAAGAAGGTCTTTTTCCACGATATTCCGCGCCTGGGGTAAAAGGTTCTTCTCGATGCAGGATTGCGCGGCAGAGTGATAACTCGCCGCGGCACTTTGGGTGTCCTGATCTTCTTCTTCCAGCTTGCCGCGAAGCACGAGGGCGCCGGGCCATTCCGGTGAAGCCATCAGAGCGACGCGTATAAGCTGGCGGGACTCCGGAAGATCTTCCTTTGCCCAGGAATCGTGGGCTTTGGAAGTCATTTCTTCCGCGACGCCATCAAGAAGATGGGGCGGGGGATCCAGGTCCTGCATGCGTGTAATAGCCAGGGCGGCCTCCAGATCGGACACAGACCGCGCCTGGGCAAAGAGTTCGACGAGAGAAACGGAATCGTGGGCCGGACACTGGCGAAGGATGCACTCCGCGCGGTTTTCCGCCGGATCAACCTGGAGGGATTTGAAGCCGGACCGGGAGTGGAGGGGGCAGTAAGTGCGCAGGCCTTCGCCGAAGGTTGAGATGTCGTCATCCGACCCAATGAGGTATTGGAGCAGCGACTGCGCCTTGAGCGAATCGTTCACCCAGCTTGTCAGGTCTTGAAAGGCATTGCCCATAAATCATCCAGGGCCATCATTTGCCCGAGAAAAATCGAATTCAATACAATGAGGGAAGCGAGTCCAAAAAGAATGCCTCGCCTACTGAGAGTAGTATCGAAAGGGGCGGCTCTGTTGTCTACAATTACGTGGCTCTCCGCCCCTGAATTCCTCGATCAGCGATCCTGATAAATCCGGATATTATCGATGAGGAGCGTTCCTTCGGTGGCGAGGTTGTCTCGAATCGAGAGCGTGTTGAGGACCTTGGGGCGCGAGGCCAGGCGTACGCCCATAGCCACTGCCTCTCCGTTGACGTGGCCATCGATCATATTTCGCGGCAAATCGATCAGCATGCGGATATGGACCCACTTGCCCAATTCGTAAGCTGTTGGCTCATTCTGGACGCGCAGAGTCACCTTGTCGGCTTTGGAAATGTCCCGATGAACGACGGTATGGACGGACTGTCGGAAGTCCTCGTCTTTCTCGATATAGAAGCCGAGAAGATACTTGTTTTTGTGGTCACAGCGAAGATCGAACTCGATGGCGATTCTTCCGGATGCATCAGGGAAACGGCAGGAATAATAGGCGCTGCCGGTGCCCTTTTCCTTATCGAACTTCATGCATCGGCCGCCGACTTCATCCTCCCGATCCACGATCGAAAGGGAGGCATAGTCGTAGGACCCCTTCCAGTTCTTGGGCATCTCGCCGGCGTTCTCTTCGTTGAAATTCTGCTCGTAAAAGACAACGTGGCCAGGACGGGAAAGGACTTGCTGTTTGGGCTCGGGCTTCTGCTCTCCGGGCGCTGGTTGCTGCTGAGTTGCGGCTGGAGCTTCCTTCTCCGCTGCCGTTTCTTCGGACTCCGAACCCTCCCGCATAATCGGAATACGCTTTTGATCGGTGCTGTCACGCCGCGGCGCGCCTGAAGGCTCCTGCTCGGCTTTTGCCGGCTCCGATGGCGCGGGCTCGGGCTCTTTTTCCGTTTCGGGCTCAAATTCTTCCAACGCCACGCCTTCTCCCTCTGAAGGCGCCTCAGCGCCCGCGGGAGCAGACTCCGGTTCTGTCCTGGGCGCTTCTTCCACCTCTTCCATTTCCAGCGAGACGCTGTCGTCCTCATCTACTTCGGTCGCGGGTGTGGGCCCAGGTTTCTCTTTGCGTTTTTCTTTTTTCGGAGTTGGGGCGGCCCTCTTTTGTTCTTTTTTCTGCTGAGCCGGTTTTTCCTTTTCTGTCGGCGGGGATGCCGAGGGCAAGGCCATCCCACCGCCGCTTTCGAGTCCGCCAAGGGAGCTTGCGGACGGAGTGCCCGCGGCTGCCGGGCGCGGCGCGGGCTTGGAGCCTCTCGAGCGCAGGAAAAAGAAAACTCCGCCGGCGACGAGCAAAAGGCCGCCAGCAAGAACCGCAATCAATACCCCGGGGCTCATTGCCCCGCCACCCTCCTGGCCGTCGTCCGTGGTGACTGGAGTGCCTGTGGGCTCAAATCGCACGTCATTGATCCGTTCGATGTTTTGACGGGCCTCCAGGCGCTGCTCCGGGCGGACATTCGGCAGGCGGGCAATTTCCTGCCAGAGGCGAATGGCTTCATCATAGTTCCGGGCTTGTTCCGCCTGCTGGGCTTCCGTTTTCATTTCTTCGTAGCGGCTTGCCTCAGCCTCCGCGGATTGCTGTTCTGCGCGCCTCTCCTGCAGGTCCTGGCGCAGTTCATTGGCAATCACGTTCCCCGGTTCCGCCTCTTCCCATTCATCGAGCAACTGCTCGGCGCGATTGAGGTTGCCTTGCTGGAGGGCTTCTTCGACCCAGCTCGCGTATTGACGGAGTTGATCGGGGTCCGTCTCGGGAGTTTGCACCGGCTGCGTCAGGTCTTCCACTCCCGTGAAACCCGCCGTATTCAGGCTCGGATCTTCCCTCAGGCTTTGATAATAATTCTCCGCCTGAGATCGACTCGCGTATTCGTAGCCAGCGAAGACCTGGAAAAAGTCTCCGCGCTGGAGGATATCAACAGGGAAGACCCCCTGCCGTTCCAATTCTGTTCTCCGGCTCTGGGCGGCGCTCTGTGTTGTAAAGGAATCGACAAGAACGCGGTATCGGCCATCCTCTGCGCCCGTTGGCTCTGTATCATCCTGGGAAGCCAGTGATTCACCTGGAAAGAAGGCCTGCCCCTGGGGAATGACCCCCTCATTCTCCGTTAATTGCCGTGCGGCCTCGCGGGCTTCTGCCTCCGTCGCATATTCGCCGATGAAGATTCCATAGTCACCCTGGTAGGGAAGAATCTGAACGTCTTCGATTCCCGCGAGGCTTTGGACTCGGGCTTCCGCCTCCTGCTCACTCATCCCGGAGAGGACTTCCACGCGCCAGACTCCCTGCTGGGCTGCGGCAAGTGCCGCAAGGCCCAGGAAGACCATGACACAGAGAGATGAGAAAACGGCCTTTGTCGCTTGCTCGGCTTTCATTGGCAGCACGCTATGGCGATTGAGAATCTGTTTCGTTTCAACTCAGTTAAGGCAGTCATTCAGAAAAAAAAAGAGGGCGCAACTCATTCGTTCCTGGCGAGGATTCAAACAGCGGCGCCCGTGTCCCTCAAGCGAAAGATCAGCCGCAAGGCACCCGGTGGTCAAAAGATTCTCGCCCTCCAAGTGCTTTTTTTCGAGCCATCTGAAGAAAACTCCTAATAGGCCATCGTCCGGAGATTGACCCGCGGTTCATCACCGGAACGAAGGATGCCCTCTACCTCGAGCAACATGCCATAGAGTTCCTGACGCGCTGCCTTTCCTTCTTCGCGACGGTATTCCGGCCCGACAGTCGAGGTGCGGCGGTAATCGATCAAGGCGCGATAGTGCGGCGATTGCCCTGGGGGCGGAATGATCGGCCGCGCCGTTCCCTGGAGAAAAAGAGTCCGGGCGGGATTCCAGGGTGTTCCCATTTCGAATTGCGCCCTGTTGTTGCGGACAGTAATCACTCCATCGGCATCGAGGGGAATCGTTTCGTCCAGAAGATCAACCACTTTGCCTTCACGGAACTGAACTCCCTTCATCTGGAAAGAGATTCTGCCGTTCAGGCTTTCACGCAGGTCCACGGAATGAAGGCCCTCGGCTGCGAGATCGGCGGTTGCGGAAAGACTCCCGCTGATGTCGCCGTAATAGGCGGCGGGCGCCAGGCTGTTCACCCAGGCCCTGGCATTCAGGCGCTCCATGTCGAGATGAAGGGTCCAGGGATTTCGGGAAGACGAAAAGTCCAATGTGCCGGCGGCCTGAATGACCCCCTCCTCAGGACGGAAAAAGGCTTCGCGAAGGTAAACGTGCTGATTCTCGATGTCCGCCTGAAAGCGTGACAGGGGGAGCCAGAGTTCACGAAAATAAATATTTTGAAGCGCTCCCGAAACTGAAGCTTCAAAATTGGAGGGCATCGTCCAGACGTCTTTTGTGCGCCCTGATTGTTCCTTTGTCTCTGTGGGTTTGAGGTTCTCCTGGATCTCGCTGACTCGTCTGAGCACCCTGGAAAGAACCAATTCATCCGATTCCACATTCGCCACGAGAGAGTGCTTGCCGCCACTTGTTTCATAGAAGCCCGTGGCGCCCAGGTGGTCACGCCCCCTTGGCACGCCCTGGTTGTAAACAAGATCCGCATCAAATTCTTCGATGCGGAAGATGCCGGGACGCGTCTCTCCACGTAGCTGGAAAAAGGCATTCAGGGGAACCTGGCGCCCGCTGCTCTCTTTCCATAGCCCATTTTCCAGATTGGCGCGCCAATCCACGGCGATGGTCGGCTGCGTCTCTGGCCCCATTCCCACGACCGTTCCTTCACCAGAAAGGATTCCCTGCTCGAGAGGTATTCCGGCCAACCTCATGAGCAGGGGGGAATAAGGTTCTATATCGATCGGGCCCAGTACGACTTTGATTCCCGACTCCTCCGCTTCCGTGCCGGTGAATCCCAAAGACCCGAGGTCGAAGGAAATAGCTCCCAGTTCATCAATTGTCAGGAACCGGGGGAGATCAGAGGAAATGGGAATGTTCTGGCCGGGCGCGTTGATGCGGCCCGAAACGGCTTGTGCGGAAATATCCTGGAGAAGGACAGTGGATGTTGCCCGATCAAAAGTGGATGCAACGTTGATATCCAACTGAACGGGTTCCTCGGGTGAGTCATCTGTCTCCTCTTCCAGCGCGGCTCGCCGGGGGGAAAAATCACGAAGCCTTAACGCGAGATCCATGCGCCCTCGAGATTCATCCAGGTCGGTGCTGATATCGGCGCGCCCGTGGAGACGCGTTTGAGGATCATCCCCGAGCACAGAAACGGGAAAAGGGAGAGCCTTGAGAAGTGGACCCTGGAAGTCCGCCACATCGAGGCGGAAGTCCAGTTCGTTGCTGTTTGTGTCCAGCGCCAACGCGCCCTCAAGCCTCCCGGCCTCTTCTTCCCCGCCTTTCAACGAGAGCATGAGATCGCGCGCTGCAAAGCGCTGTCCCTCAGTCACAAGAAGGCCCGTGAAGACACCCTCGAGCGGTTGATTTGCGCCGCGCAGTCGAAGATTCCTCAAGTTCAGTGAGAAGGAGTTTTCCAGGCGACGCGCCGTCGATGCTCGGCCCTCCTTTGTCGCAGAGACGGCAATGTCGAAATGCCCTTCAAGCCAGCCGCTCTCCAGGTGAATATCCATCAGATCGAAAAAGACCTGTGCCGAGCGGCCGGAAAGCGCCGTCAGGTTCTTTGTCAAATCGATTTGGATCGAGGAAGAGTTCAAAGCACCGCCCTCGCTGTTAAAAGGGACAGCTTCTTTCAGATCAAACTCACAGACTAAAGGCTCGGGAGCCATTTCGGAGACTTTTCCGTCTAACCGCGAGAGAACAAATGATCCGTCATTCTGGTAAACCAGCTCCTGGCTGACGCGAAAATGAAAGGGGCCGAACAAGGCGGGCAGGATGCTGAAGTTCCGCCCCTCCTGGAGGGAGCTGACGACGACGGGCCCTCCGGCTTCCTGGCGCTCGATTTCATATTTCAGGCGCATCTGCCCCTGGGGAGAAGCCAAATCGCCGAGCTGGATCGTCGGAAGAAATTGAAAGAGTTCAGTCGCCTCACCGACCCCCGAACCAATGTTCTCAAGGACCGCGAGAGCCGGTTTTCCAACAAGATCCACTTCCAGGTCCGCTAAAAAACGGTCACTTTCCAAATGGTGGCGCGAGCTGAAACGTATATGCGTTTCTCCTTCGCCTTCCGAGAAGGGAAGCGTCGTGACAAGCTCTTCCAGTTGGAGATATCCCTCTTCCAGGGAAAGTTTGAACTCACCGCGAATCTGTGGAACAGGCTCTTTCAACCCTTCCAGTCTCATTCGGGTTATCGAAAAACGTCCGCGAGCTTCTAACGGGGCTTCCTGCCGATTGACGGGGATTTCGAGATAGACATTTCCCGTGCCGGCCGTCACCGGGATATGCGATGCCGGAATGATCCCGCGCAAAGCAGGGACTGAGATATCGGGAAGAAGCAAGACCACACTGGCATCGCCGCCTCTCAGCTCGGAACGCAATTCCTCCGCCCTCGTGAAGGCGAGGGCCAAAGCCTGCTCGAGGGATAAGTCGGAAAGCTCACCGGAACTGATAGACAAAATCTGCTCATCCAGGAACTCTTCCATGTCCCTGACACCGATGAGAAGTTCCTCGGAACTCTCCAGGCGAGAGCGAAAAAGAAGCTGATCATCTCCGTCGGGAAAGATATCGAAGGCAAGCCGGCGGAGCCCGATTGATTCTTGCTCAAGGTTGTAAAGAAGCTCGTTTTCAACGCGGCTCATATACCGCTTCGCGGCTGATTCTTGATCCCAAGGAAGCCTGAGAATTTCGACGAGGGGGATATCACGAAGGAGAATCACCGAGGAGAGCTGAAGGTCCTCGCCTATTTTCCCGCTGAGAAAGAGATCGGCCTCCCCATTCTTGCGATTCTTTTCCCTGGCTGCATCGAGAAGCCTCTGGAGGTCCGTATAGGCTTTCCCGCTCAGGCGTTCAGACAACCCGAGAACCTTTAATCGTGTGAGGACGTCGAGGGCTTCCTGCTGGATATCCTCCATCCGAATGGCGAATTGGCCTTCGCCCGTGCGGTAATTCAAATAGGTTGGCGGCAGCGGCCCCAGCTCCTCATTGGGTCCGCTGCGGGCGAGCTTCATGGAAAAAAGCCGGCCTCTCTCGCCGAGGGCGGAAGCAGGACGTATACTCGACTCGAACTGGCTCGCATAAAGGCGGGAATCGTTTGCGAGAGCTTCGATCGAAACGTCGATATCGACGGGGGCAGAAACGCCCTCGAGAGCGATTCCCTCGACAGCGATGGCCTCCCCGATCTGCGTAAACCCCTCGGCGGGATCATGGGCCAGAAAGAAGTCGAATTCGCCCTTCTCAACCTGAAAGTTTCCAACGACACCTGGCTGAAGAAGATATTCCAGCAGGCTGCTGTCATGGACAGTGAGGTCCTGCTTCAACTCGGCATTCGAGGTAAAGACGGCCTGAAACGTTTCAAAGAATGAAGCGAGCGTCTCGCCGTAACCTTCATCGTAGCCTTTCGGAGAGGGGAGGATGGCGAACATCGGCAGATCGGGAGGAAACCCTCTCAGCATTTCCTTGATCGCTTGCCAACTCACCGGGCCCGCATAGCTGAAATCCACGGGCTCTCTTTCGGTTCCCTGCTTTTTCAATGAAAGCGTGAGCGTCGTCTGTCCCTCGTCGGAGCTTGTTGGGGCCCAGTCCGAGAGGAGCCAGCCGGACCCCTTCTTCTGTTTGTCGTTCAGGTTTAAATGCCATCGAATATCGGCATCGCCGGTGACGGTTTTTCCGTCGACGTCTTTCTCCTGCACGCCGGAAAGAAGGTTCGCGCGCAATTCCTGGCGCGTACCAAACTCCATTCCGAAGGCGCGTATCCATCCTGACGTCGTGAGCTCAAGAGGGAGGTCTTCTTCCTCATCAACGATGGCGTACTGAAGCATGCCTTTGGCATCCAGGGAAATCTCTGACTGGAAATGGGCGCCGCCGCTTTCCTCGGGCACATAGTAATCGAATGCGGACGTCTTGATATAAGTTTCAAAGTCGCGCCGGAGGTCTTCCGGCAAAAACCGGCCGATTGTCGAAACGATGTCGCGCGAATTCCCATCGAGGAGGAAGTCGCCTCGGATTTCCCCTGTGAGAGGATCGAAGATTTCTGCTTCAAGGCTGGCGATGGCACGGGCATCCCGATCGCGGTGGAAACGAAGACTCAGGTCCTCGATGGGCACCGCGGCCAGTCGAATCGGGGTGCGGACAAGCGGGGTTCGAAATTCCGCTTCGACCGCGGGCGTGGCGTCGCCTGCTTCAATGGGGAAAAGAGTCGCCGCAACCTGGAGATCACAATCGGGAAAGTCCTTCAAGGAATCCGCAACAATATTGAGCCGCAGGTTGTTTTGAATACGGGTTCCATCGACGGCCAGGGCCAGCTCTCCCTCCGATCGAATTGCGAATTGCTCATGAAAGAGGCCGTCTTCTTCGTCATCCGGGCTGTAAACGTCGATGAGAACGTCCTGATTCACGACGTATCCGAATGAAACGACGCGATGGGGGTCCACGCGATTCTCGTATCGAAGGGACACACCAGGGAGCTTGATCTGAGCCGGAGTCTTGATCTCCGGAATCACCCTGTGGGGCCCGGGGAGTTCCGTTCCGGCAGCCGGAGGAGGAAGCCCCTGATAGACTCTTTCCACGAAACGGCTCAGGTTGGTGTCCTCGGGCCCATACTGAACGACGTTGGCTGAAACGCCTTCAATATCGACTTCCCGGATGTCTATATCCGCGACAAGGGAATCGATCGTCGCGAGAAGATCCAGCTTTTCGACACGGAGTACGCTTTTCGTTGGGGCATTTGGTTCGTGGAGATTGAGCCCTTCAATGTAAATCCCCGGCGGGACAAGGTGAGGATCGAAACTGTCCCAGGAAATGGCGGTTTCCCAATATGGACCAAAATAACGGGGGATGACAAATTTGCGCCAGAAGGTTTCCGATTTGAAGGCCAGAATGGCCGCCAGCAGCAGCGCCCCCGTTACAAAGAGAATCACGCCTGTGATCCAATAGAAACGCCTTTTCAGACGCCAGGTTTTGAAACGGGAGAGAGGTTTATCGCCGTATGTTCCCATGAACCGTTTTCGCTCTCGGTTACATTCCGCTTTTAGTGAAGTTCTAAATCGAACCAGCCGGAGAGTGGGCGCCCCCATTGCCGGGAGACGCTCTCCGCGGCGTTTTCCCCTTCGCCAGCCTCACGGCCAAGGAAAAGCCCCATCAGGTTCCCGCGGGCTGGATCGCATGATTGCCGGACGCAGACGTCACCGGTGCCCCCGAGGGCCGCCAATGCCCGTGCCGCGTCGGACAGGTTCTCCTCTTCCAGATCCCAAAAAGCAAGTCCGCATCCATTGTATCCAAGGGCCGCCATATCGAATCGGAACGAAAAGCGCCTCCAGACCCGCTCGCGAAGCAACTTTCGAACGGCTTCGCGCACTGCGCCGGAAGGCAGTTCAATCCCTTCGCCAACCTGGAGCCAGAAATCCTTTTCCGGATCAATGAGCATCGGCGAGAAGAGCCGGTCGGCCAGTTGGGATTCTGAATCCGCCAACATGGGGAGATCCCCCTCCTCGTCCCGGACGAGATAGGTCCTGTCGGCCGAGGGCACAAGGAGCGGCCCTTCGTGAAGCGGCAGGCCAAGTTTTGTGAAATCATGCCCCCTGGACCCCTCCTCCGCTGGCTGGCGAGCCCACATGGCACTGAAGCACCAGGATCCATCCGTTGTCTTTCCATACCAGCGAATTGCCGCGCCACTCTCTCCCACGGGAGGAAAATCCTTCGCGGAGCAGACTAGCGTCTCGTGCATACTGCCGAGGGCTGGATTGGGTTCGCCACGGATTCCCAGCAATAACCCCTGGTCATGAAGCTCTCGGAGAACCTGGACACATCGATCTCTGTCCAGACCCACAGCAGAGGCCAGCAACCCGACCGGATCGCGTTCCAGAGGCAAGGCTGTATAGCCGCTGCGCACAAGCTTTCGAACCGCATCTTCTTTTCGCCAGTCGTAACTCATTGAACCAGCGTCTCTCAATTCGGGGACGCGGTCAAGCAAGGGAAACTGAGAAAAGAGGGCCTGCGATTTAATCGAGAGACGCCGGCATCATATCCACGTTCTCTCCGTTACGGCGCAGCACGGCCGAATCGATCTGCTGCCCGGTCTGGCTGTAGACCTCCAGAACGATGTTCCCGTCTTGCACCCGGATCATAGCTCCGTGGGGCTGGGTCGAGTGCTTGCGCAGTTCTGGCGACCAGGGAAGGTCCAACTCTTTATCATACCAGGGCGCGCCGGCGCCGCCGCTGGTGATCTGCCAGACGGGATAGTCGAATTCCGCGACCTCGCCATTCTGCTTCCGGCGATGCCCGACATCCGTTTGCTGGCTGATCAAGACACGGCTGTAAGCGTGCTCGTCTCCGGTAATGAAGGCAACGGTCTTGGGAGAGCTGGAAATGATATCCCACATGGTGTTGCGGTTTTCCACGATATCGATATCGCTCCCGTCAACGACACCATCGCGATTCGTATCCCCTCCATTATACCACATCGCATCCGCCGTGTGCCCGCCATTGGGGTAAGGAGGCTCCTGGGCCGCAACGAAGAGATGGTCGATCTCGGCGTTGGCATTGGCTTTCTCGACTTCCTGGCGCAGCCATTGGATCTGGTTGGGAAGGATGTAGCCTTCCAGGTTGCCCCCGAATTCTGCTGGCTGGCTGGACCACCAGTAGTTGTTGTTGAGCATGATGAATCGCGCATTTCCCCAGTCGAAAGTATAGACATTTTCCGCGTAGGGCGGCGCTCCGGGACCTTCCGGTTCCGGTCCGTCGAGGGGATTGACAAACCGTTCGGCAAAGATCGCCTCGGCGCTCTCGTCGCCCTGCTTGTCCAGGTAAAGCGTCCCGAAGGAAGGATCCCGCCACATGTCAATCAACGCCTCGTGATTGCCCATGCCTTCGTAGACGGGGATTCGGGCATGAACTGGTTCCATCATCCGCCGGAAAGAATCCAACTGGAGGCGGAAATCATCCACGCCTGTCACATAGCCATTTACGAGATCTCCCGGAAACAGGATAAAATCCACATCCTTGTAGTAGGCGTCGGAGATAATCTGCTTCACGGAAAGACCCTGGATTCCACCAAATGCGCGCTCTCCCCCGCCGACACCTTCCCGGCTGTCGACCATGGCGATGAAAGAGAATTCGTCGCCGGCCTGAGTCCGGAAGGAATAATCCCGTGTCCGCGTCTCGTCCGCGTCGACGAAGTAGTCGTAGGTCGTTCCCGGATTGAGGCCCGAGACAGCCACTTCGTGTTTCAATCCATCCGAGGAGCTTTTGAAACTCTTCTTCCCGACTGTGACGGTCCCTTCGGAGGGTCGATCTGTCTCCCAGGAAACGACTGCGGAATTCCCGGTCACCTGGTCCACGACGGGACCGAAAAGGATATTCGTAGTGTCGCCAAGCGTCTCCGAATCGAAAAAGACGCGGCTGTCGTAGAAACGCTCCCCCTTGCCGGGAATCCAAACCGCGAGGCGATAGCTGATCTTTGATTCGTATGGAGTATTGGGGATGATATCCAGCAACGACTCGAAGGCGATCTCGACCCGATGTTCCGTATCCCACTCGTCGAGGCTTCCCTTCTCTCGAAGGCTCGATCGGAAACGGGGGAAATTCAATTCTTCGTCGAGCGTGTTCAGCCCATAGTAAACCATTGCGGGCGGTGTTGGCTCGACGGTTTCGAATTCGATCTCGATGGTTCCAGGCGAAATGACCCTCGCCGCCGGGTGGTCCACGAGGAATCCGTATTGGCGCGTCACCTCCTGGGCGTCCTCGGGCCGTTGCATCGAGGCGCCGACCTGAGGGCGATCCTCTTGTATCGCTTGCTGAGCTGGGAGGCCCGCCGCGATCAGTGTCACTGCAATTGTCGAGACCTTCATCGTGTGACGCATATCATAGTCCTTGATTTTGAAGAGTTTCAGCGAATCGGATGGTCCTTGGGGAAAACGCTCGACTTCCCATCTTACTTTCCCGAACACTTTTGACGATCGTGTCGCCACCGCAAGTATTTTCCCAAGCATTTTTTGTGAGGATTGCATGACAGGAACCCCACCGGCCAAGCGCGCTTCCACTGTCGTCATGACCGATATCGTCTTTCCCGGCGACGCCAATACTCTTGGGACCATGTTCGGCGGAAAAGCCATGGCGCTCATGGACAAGGCCGCCTTTCTTGCAGCGGTGAGATACGCGCGCGTCCCCTTTATCACGATCAGTAGCGACGGGATCCAATTCGTCGAGCCTGTTCAAGTCGGTGACATCATTGAGACGCGCGCCCGGGTGGCTTGCGTGGGGCGGACCAGCCTGGTGGTGAAGGTTGAGGTCTATCGCGAACATCCTTATTCGGAAGATCCGCCCGTTTTGGCTACCAGGGATTGGTTTGCCATGGCAGCACGCGACGAAAAGAACCGCCCGATCGCTTTGCCGCGGCTTATTGTGGACACGGAGGAAGAGAAACAGGACGAGCAGCAGGCGAATGATTTTCGGAATGCCTCGCTTGGCTGGGGGAAAAAGCCAGGCGGCCAGAATTCCTCCGATGGCCGGGGCCTGGCAGAATAAGCTCTCCAAATCCTTGCTCATTTCATAAATCTTCCGGTTGCCAGTTAACAGAAGCAGGGACCACTCTGAAATATTCAGTGGTTGTGCCGGATCAAATTCAAATTAAGTGGCTCTAATGCAGGACTCCAGGGACAAAGAGGACATTCCAAAGGATCTTCCAGAGGACCCGGCAGCATCCTACGACCCATTTCGAACCCGCGGCATTATCGATCACCTGCTCGACCGCATCGACTCGGAAGAGGAACAGAGGCATCGAGAGTCCTCCCACGAAAATCCACAGGAGGGGCTTCAGACCTTTTCCGTGGCGCGGCTCGAACCAAGTGAGGCGGAAACACAGCCCGGCCGGCCGGCAGAGCAATCCGAAGCCTATCTTCTCTGCCGCCTCGTGGCGAAGGGAGGATACGGAGAGGTCTGGCAATCGATGCAGACTTCCCTTTCCCGGGTGATTGCAGTCAAACGCCTGCGCCAGGATCTTTACGAAAAGCGATCTCGAAAAGAAATTCGAGTCCTGGAATCCGGGTTTCGCCATGAAGCCCTGATTTCCGCCAAACTGGATCATCCCAACATCGTTCCCGTCTATGACCTGGGCATAGACCAGGACGGCCGCCCCCTGCTGGCCATGAAACTCGTTCGCGGCGAGCCATGGAGTGATGTCATCAGCCGGGATTTCGAAGAACTCTCCACCGATGAACTTCTCGGGAAACACCTTCCGACACTCATCCAGGTCAGCCACGCCGTTGCATTCGCCCACTCGCGGGGCATCGTCCATCGCGATGTCAAGCCTTCGCAGGTGATGCTCGGCAAATACGGCGAGGTGCTCCTGATGGATTGGGGGATTGCCTTCGTTTACGACAGGCAATCCGCCTTCGCTTCGGCTGTGGCAGAGCCGATCCATGATCCGCCTCTGGGGGTGAGGGGAACAGCGACGAATCCCGCGGGAACCCCCGCCTACATGGCGCCGGAACAGACAAGGAAAAACACCGGGGAACTGGGACCGTGGACAGACGTCTATCTTCTCGGTGGAATCCTCTATTACCTGCTGACCGGCGAAGGGCCGAACGAGGCTCCAACGTCGGAGGCCGCCTTTCACCGGGCTCGATATGACGAGGTCGTTGCTCCCCAGGAAAGAGCCCCTTTCCGAAGTATTCCGGGGGATTTGGCAGACCTTTGCCTGCGGGCTCTCCAACGAGACATCACGGATCGAATTCGCAGCGCCGATGAATTCGCCACAGCCTTAAAGGACTATATCACGGGCACCAAAAGGCGGCGTGAATCCAAGGAACTCGTGGCCAGGGCCAGGGAAGACCTGAAAAAGATCGGCGAAAGCTACGCGGGATACGGAGAGGTTTTAGAGGATCTGCGCAAAGCGCAGATCCTCTGGCCCCAGAACCCGGTTACGGCTCCACTGGCTGAAGAGGCACGAGCCCGCTATGCGTCCGCCGCATTGCGCAATGGCGATCTTGTCATGGCAAGAATCCAGGCCGGACGTCTCGAAAAGGACAGCGAGGAACAGAGCAGGATCCTCTCGGCGATCACCGAGGCCGAAGCTCTGCACCGCCGCCAGGAAAAACAGCGGCGCCTGGCGCTGGCGGGCGCCTTGGTTCTTGGCCTCCTTCTTGTCATCGGAGCCATCAAGTACAGCCTGGACCAAAAGCAGTTGTCGCAAAGCCTGGCCGGCCAGCGCGACCGGGCGGAAGCGGCCGCCCTGGAAGCAGAGAAAGCCGAAGCTGAGGCGGTGCTGCAAAAAGAGGCCGCGGAAACGGCGCACCGGCAGGCCGAGCAGGCACGGCAAGTCGCCGAGCGGGAGCAATATTACTCCTCCATCGGCATTGCCGAAGTCAGCCTGGAACGCGGCGAGATCGAAAAAACCCGGGAAATCCTGATGGAAGGCTCTCTCCCAGCCTATCGCCAATGGGAGTGGGGGTATTTGCTGGCTCAACTCTATCCCGAAGACATGCGCCTTTTAAACGACGAGCAAATGTTCCACGCCGTCTATTCACCTGACGGGTCGCACATTGCTACCGGCGACTTGACCGGCATGGCGCTCTGGGAAGCGGAATCAGGCCGCCGGCTCTGGCACCAGAAAACCAACGACCGGCTGATCTGGAGCGTCGATTTCAGCCGGGATGGCAAGTGGATCTTTGGGGCAAGTTTCGACAAGACAGGAGTCATCATCGACGCACAAACGGGCGAGTTGCAGCATCGCCTCACGGGCCACTCGGAGATCTTGCGCACTGGAGGGTTCAGCGCGGACAGTTCCCTCGTTTTCACTGGCAGCGGGGATACCACTGTCCGGATATACGATCGCGAAACCGGCAACTTCCTGCGCCGCTTTATCATGGATGGCATCGTCTATACAGGCGAATTCGACCCGAAAGGAGAAGGCCTCATCATCGGCCTGCTCGATGGCCAGCTTTTGATGATCAATCCACGGACTGGAGAAACGATTCGCAGTTACGAGAGCCACGAAGACGGAATCACCAGCGCGAAGTGGGATCAGTCCGGAGACCATATTATCGCAACGACCAATGAAGATGGCCTTCTTGTTTACACAAGGGAGGGTGAAGTCGTCCACGAACTCCGGAATCCGACAGACTATCTTCACAGCGCCGATTTCAGCCCGGCAAAGGACGTCCTTGTCTCCGCGGACGACCGCGGATACGCGCGTTTTTGGAGTATGGAAAGCGGAAATGTGCTGGGAGATTTCCTGGCCGACGACCCCATGTGGCGCATCAATTTTTCGCCCGATGGCCAGAAGGTGCTATCGACTTCGCGCCGTTCGGTGCGGCTGACATCGCGGGCGCGCATCCTGGAAGAGGTCGAGTTTGATAAGAATCCCTCCCGCCGGGCGATGCAAAACAGCTCTGGCGTTGTGGAAGCCTATGGACTTCCTCCCGACCGGCACGTCGCCTGGGGAGACGAAGCGGATCACTGGATTGTTCCATCCGGGGCGACGCTCGCACAGCCCCGGGGCGGAAATTTTCTGATCGAAACCCGCTTTTCGAGCTTCTCACCAGACCGGAAATACGGGTTCTCCTTCGATAAGGATGAATTGGATGGAGAAGTCAGAAACGTGGAAACGGGGGATCTGATACGCACCATTGAACCCGGATTGATCATCGACAGCGCCTTCAGCCCGGATGGACGCTATCTCGCCGTCGCTGAATTCGTCGACAATGTCCATCTCTTCGACACGAAAACCTGGGAACTCGTGCGCGTTCTCGATGCCAACCCGAGCGACGAATCGCTGCACATGAGAAAGCAATACAGCATCAACGATCTGCAGTTCAGTCCCAACGGGGAGACCATGGCCGTTGGTTATCTGAACGGAGAAGTCTGGATCTGGTCCGTGGAAGAAGGGAAAGCCATCTCAAAGTTGACCGGCGTGGAAGGGGCTGGAATCGCCCTGGATTATTCCCACGACGGACGGCTGCTCGCATCGGGCACCACCGCCGACACAGCCGTGATCTGGGATTTGGAAACCGGCGAACTCATGAGTGAGTTCACAGGCCATCGCCGCACAGTCATCGATGTTGATTTCAGCCCCGACGGCCGGCGCCTCCTTACTACCTCCGCCGACAATTCCTCACGGCTTTGGAGCGTGCGCGATGGGCGGGAAATCATGACACTGATCGAGCGCGAGCAAGATGAGCGTCCACTGGGCGCCCGGTTCACAAACGACGGAATGGCCATCTTGATCCCAACCCGCATCGGGGAGCTGGAAATCCTGGAGGCCTTTCCATGGAATATGGAGGAGTATCCCGGTGGAGAGACAAAGCCCCTGGAACATCGCATCGAGCTTTGGAAGCGCCGCGCTCGCGTGTCACCGGAGACCCAATGGGGCGACTTGCTGCCGGAATACCGATGAGTTGAAACTCTTTTTCCCCAGCTTTCTTATCTTGACGGTGTAGGGAGGCTTGCTCCGTTCTGGATGCTGCCTTGCGTGATAAAGGTACATTAAACTCCAGTTGAGGCCTGCTGATGGCCACGCTCGGGCGACGAAAAACTCGCTACGACAAATTGATCAAGGCCCTGGTGGCGCTCATTCTTGCCGGACTCTTTGTCCAGGCAATCGATGGCCGCCGTGACGGCTCCGACGATCCAATCTCCACCACCATCGTCTTTATCACCGCCCCCGTTTTCAAAGCGGGCAGTGCGGCACACGACGCTCTGGGATCCTTCTGGACAGCTCTTTTTTCCGCAAAGAACCTCCAAGAAGAAAATGAAGAGCTGCGCAAGGAACTCATCGCTTCGCGCATAGACACGGCGGCCCGGCGGTCGCACGAGAATCTTGCCTCGCTGAGCCAGGAAATCTCGACTCATGTCCCCCCGGGCACTTACGACCTGATGCCCGTTTCCATTCTCGCTCCTCCCCCGCCCACGGGGCGCCAAGTGGCCTGGATCAATGCCGGCAAAGAGGATGGTGTGGAAAAAGGGATGGTCGCGCTCGGAACGCGAGGGGTCGTCGGCGAGGTCATCGAAGTGTATATGGAGACATCACTGGTGGAACTCGTCACGGACAAAGGTGCCGTCTGGGGGGCCGAGGTGGACCAGTGGGCAGAGAAAGGCCTGGTTAAGGGGACGGGCCACGGAGATTCCGTTGAATTTCACTTTGACCGCACGACCTTCGATGCCAAGCCGGCCGATATCGTTGTTTCCTCTGGAATGGCCGGGTCCATCGCTCCCGGAGGAGTGCCCTTCGGAGAGATCGAAGAGATCCGCATCAGCAAGAAAGGCGAGCCCATAGCTGTGCTGCGCCTGCCCGAAGCGCCGGGAGAACTCCGCACGCTATTCCTTCTCCCCCACGGCCGGATTCCTTTCGGACCGAAAAAGGAAGGCGCGTTCTGATGAAGGAGATCTTCCACCACCGGCCGGTCCTTTCGGGAATCGCCATGGGCGTTCTGGCGCTCTGGGGGGTGAGCTTCCTGGCCGCCTCTCTTGGCTGGACAGCCATCTCATGGCCGCTGGCCGCGCTGATTCTGATCGGCTTTGCCGGGCCCCCGATGTTTCAGGCTTCTCTCCTTCTGCCCCTTTGCACGGGTCTCGCCGCGCTGCATTCGATGCCGGCCATGCCGTTGTTTCTTCCTTCGTGCACCGCCCTCGCCGCGGGCAATCTCCTGATCAAGACAGAATCCTCCTCCCCGTGGACTATTGATCATGTGGGGTTTGGCCTGGCCTGCTTCATTTCGTTTTTCGGCATCCTCGGCCTCACACGGGGTATCAATGGATTGGGCCAGGAGGCTTTGGCGACGCTCTTTTTCCTCGGCTTTTCCGCCGTGGTTGCAATTGCCTGCCGGTTTGCTCATGAGTTGCTGAGGGAACCGGCCGCCGAGTCACCAGCAAGAGGTCTGCGGCGATGAATGCAGCCAGGTATTTGTCAGCGCGCGAGAGCCTGGCCGTTCCCAACGAGAAACGGCTTTCCGATTGGTTTGTCGTTTTTCGCCACTTGGATTATTCGCTCGCTTTTTCGGTGATCGCGATGGCCGCGGCGGGGATCTGGATCCTGCGCGGCGCCGTGAATAACATTCCTTTTCTGGAGGCCGGCGCCGAGCGCCAGCTTGCCTATCTGGCGATCGCAGTGGCGGGGATGATTGGCGTCTTTCTCGTCGATTACCGATGGATCAACCGCGCCGCTCTGGGAATTTATGTGCTGAATCTTGGGGCTCTGATCTTTGTGCTCGCTCTGGGGACCCGCATCAATGGCGCGCGATCCTGGATTTCCCTGGGCCCCATCAACTGGCAGCCAAGCGAAACGATGAAGGTCGCAACGGTGCTTGTTTGTGCCCAATGGGTCGCACTTTATCCCGAGAAACTGACAACCTGGAAGGGCATCTTCCTGCCCGGGATGATTTGCGGCGTTCCGGCCTTGCTCGTGCTGCTCCAGCCCGATCTCGGCACCGCCTCGCTTTTCTTTCTGATTTTTGTTTCGATCATGATCATGGCGGGTGCGCCTCTGAGAAAACTCGCTCTCATCGGCGCTGCCGCGGCCATTGGCGTCATCTGCGCCTTTCCCTTCCTCAAGCCTTACCAGCAGGCGCGCCTGACCAGCTTTCTCAATCCAGCGTCGGACGCGGCCGGATCGGGCTACAATGTCATCCAGTCGAAAACCGCTGTCGGCGCCGGCGGACTCCTTGGCCAAGGCTGGGGCGAAGGCTCCCAGGGCATCCATCGCTTCCTCCCCGAACACCACACAGACTTCATTTTTGCCAGCGCCGTGGAGCAGCTCGGGCTTCTCGGCGGTATTTTGCTGCTGGGGGCTTTTTTTCTGATCGGCTGGCGGATGATTCTTGCCATGGATCATGCCCGCGACCGGTTTGGAGGAATCGTGGTGGCGGGGCTCTTCGCCATTTTCTCGGGCCATATAGTTCTGAATATCGCCATGACGATCGGCTTGCTTCCGGTGACGGGTATTCCCCTGCCATTTCTCAGCTACGGGGGGTCCTTCCTTGTGACAACATTCGTCCTCTTCGGCCTTGTGCTGAATGTTTCCTCCCGGCGATTCACCTTTGTCGGGCTGTAAGGGCTCTTTCCGTGCGGCTCTTCTCTTGCGATTTCCGCCCCGCAGCGCCTAACTTCACCGAGTGCCCGGCCAGTCTAACTGGCGGGTGACCAATCGTGCACAAGGATGACGAATGCGCAAAAACCTGCTTTTTTCCTCCATTTTTGTTCTTTTGGGGTTCTTTCCTGCCTCTCTCTTCGCACAGAATGAGCCTTCTCAATCCGAAGCCCCCCCCACACAGAAAGACTCCGCCAGCGCGGAAGCTGCTGTTCCTGTCGACGAAGCGATCTTGTGGCGGCTTCAGGGCGGCGGAGAAATCGTCGGAGAATTGGTTAAAGAAACGCCTGCGGAAGTTTTTGTCGATATCGGACCGAGTATTATCAGCTTTCCTACCGGCGACGTGCTCAACCGCCAGCCTCTGTCGGAAATCAAGGAGACCGCTCCGGAGAGCCGAGCGGGACTGGGAACGGGAAGCTATGACGAGGAAACCGGCTCTCTGGTTTTTCGCTCGCGCCAGGACACCGGTGAAGTGCTCTCGCAGCAGGGAATTCTGGAGGAGGTGAAGCGCAGTGTGGTGCTCGTCTCCAATCCCGGCGGCCTCGGCACGGGATGGATTATCGATAACGACGGCCGGCTGGTAACCAATCGCCATGTCACCGGTGATAACCTTTATCAGACTGTGACCCTTTTCGTGAAACGGGGGGACCAGTGGGAGAAAGAGAGAATTGAGAATTGCGAAGTCGAGGCATACAGCACTCTCCTGGACATCGCCATCGTGCAGCTCGATATGGAACAGGTCCGCGAAAAAGGGATTCAGATCGAGCCTCTGCCGGTTGCCGAGGCGGGGGCATTGGAGGCAGGCGACGTCGTCTATGCGATTGGCAACCCCGGCATGGGCCGCATGGTGCTTGATCACACCATCAGCGAAGGAATCGTTTCTTCCCTGTCGCGTAATTTTAATGACGTCCTTTATTTGCAGACAACGGCGCCGGTGAACCCGGGGAATTCCGGCGGTCCGCTCGTGAATCGCCGGGGCGAGGTCGTGGGGCTGGTCACTCTGAAAGCCATGTTCCAGGAAGGCGTCGCTTTTGCACTTCCTGTTTTTTATATACACCATTTCATTCGCCATTCCAACGCCTTTGCTATTTCGGAAACCACGCAACCGGATGGTTTTCGTTACCATCGCCCGCAATAAGCCGAGCGATTGAAAGAGTGAGATCGACCAATGAAACGGCCCGGCCCTATCGGCGGCCGTTTCTTTTCACATCTGGAGCAGACGATGTCCCGTTTTCGGAGAAAAGTCCTGGTGGCCTGCGCTGCGGCGGTGTTCGGGCTGAGTTCCACAGCGAGCGAGGCAAGCGGCTCAGCCGTTGGCTATCGAATCCCACAGCAGGCACACATGGCCGTTTGGTGCCACGATATCGAAGCCGCGCGCGAGCAACTGGAGGCCAATCCCTTCTTCCAGCTTCTGGTGAAAGAACATTCGGGCGAAGAGTTGGAGCAGCGCACCGTTGGCCACGTGATGCGCAGGCTTCCCATCTCCGGTGCGGATCCGCTCTTCTCTTTCTGGGCGACGGTGCTGCCCATGGTCGACCAAGGTCTGCGGCAAAGCGCGGATTCCGCCACTTCCGTCTTCCAGTTCACCGCGATGGACCTGCAAGAGACCTTCAGCGGCTCCCTTGCTATCTACTCCACAATGTATGATCTCTACGTTCAAAACAATATCGAGATTGTGGAGTGGGATGTCATCCTCGCCGCGGATTTCAAAGCCTCGGAAAAGGAACGAGTGGAGCGGTTTCTGGAAAACACGCTGGCGAGGATTCCCGACGAGGCGCGGAAAAAGAAAGTGTCCTACTATGGGGAAGATGTCTATCACCTGACTTACTACCTTGACGAGGAGGCCCCTCTCCCCGGCGACAACCGGGACAATCTCGACCTGGGGCTGGTGCAGGAGATTCCCGTCATCGTCGAGTATGGCTTTGTTGACGGAGTCTTCCTTCTGGCGGAAGGCCGAGGGGAACCGCTCAAGCGCGCCATCCGCGCGTTGAAAGACGAAGGGAAACCCCTTCGTTTATCGGAGCAGGAACGGATGAGAGCGCCGCTCAGAGAGATTGGTGATTCCAACGAGGCGATCTATCTCTATTATGATTTGAGCCATCACGTTCGTGAACTGGGAGACTTTCCCTCGCAGAAACAAAACACCGAACTGCTGAAGTCTCTCGATTTGCACCAGGGAGGACCCGTTCTTGCCCGCCTTGATTTGAATGAAGAACACGCCCGCCTGCTGGCGTCCGTTGGGATGCCTTCCTCTCCTGGCGGAATCTTCAGCCTTCTGACCGAGTTTCCGGAAAACCCGCTTAAACGCCTCAACCTCGTTCCGTCGGATGCGGACCTCGCCGCCTCGGTCAGTGTGGATATGCAAAAGCTGTATGTTCAATACCGCCGGGTCATGAGCGTTCTCTATCCCGGCAGCCAGCAGTTCATCGAAACCGCCTTTCGCCAGATCGAAAAAACCGCCGGGATGGATATCGAGCAGGATCTGCTAGCGCGCAGTACCGGCGAGCTGATCGCCTATGCGCGCCCCGGGGAAGGGAATCCCGAGCATGAGTTGAACAAGGTCTCGGCTTTTTGCTTTCCACTGACCGGTGGAAAAGAAGCTCCCGAAGCGTTGAACCGGCTTTTGCGACAGATTACGGAAAACGATTTGAAGCTGGTCGATCTGGAAAAGAGCGATTACCAGGGACACACGGTTTGGGAGACCCCCGCGCCAGCGGTGACAAAAAGACGCCCGCCGGGGCTTCACCTGGCGGCGACGCCGAACGGTGTGGCCCTCGCCTCCACCGGAGCGGAATTGCGCGCCCTGCTTCGCCGCCTGGCGGGTTCTGAGAATGGCAGTATCCTGGAGAATGAGAGCTATCGAAAGCGGCTTCAAGACGTGGAAACTGATGGGCTCCGAGGCTTCGTTTATATGCCGCCAAAGGCTGTGGTGGAAAACTACATGGCGAAAACGCGGCTCGGACGGCAATTGAAAGAACTGCGCGGGGAACAGCCGGACGCGCCGGACGTCGATTCCCTCCTCGGCCCGTCCTGGTGGACGCTCCACGTTTCCGAAGGAACAGCCCTTTTCACTTACATGATCGAAGGTGCCGGCAAGGCCCATGAATGAATCCACACCTTCCCAGCCGTTGCGAATCGTGGCTTTGTCGCATCTTGCCTGGGAGCGAAACCTTTTCCAGCGTCCCCAGCAGTTGATGACGCAGTTCGCGCGACTCGGCGACGAGGTGGTCTACTTCGCCCTGGTGGGATTCCGGCGCTATATGACCATGCGCCTGCAGGAACGCATCTATACCGCGAAGAAAGCAACGCTCCTTGCGCAAAATCTCCCCTTCATGCCTTTTACGAAAAGAGCGGAATTCCCGCGAAAGGTGACCATGTCGCTCCTGCGTGCGAAAGCCCGTCCACACCTTGCAAACGACGCCGAAGGACGGCGCGTTCTTTGGCTCCAGAATCCCGCCTATGTCGACGAGATCGACCGCCTTCCCCACGACCTCGTCGTCTATGATGTCATGGACCCGTTCAAATCCTTCCGAAGCTCTGACCCCCGCGTTGAGGAACGGGAAAGAAAAGTCCTGGAAAAAGCCGACCTCGTCTTCACCGGTGGCCGCAGCCTGCATTCCCAAGTGGAAGGAAAGCATAATGAAGCCTTCTGCTTTCCCAGCGGAATTGACTTTCACCATTTTGCGAGAGGAGCCGAAGAGGGAGAAATCCCCCGGGATCTGGAGAAAATCGAGGGACCGCGGCTTGGATATTTTGGTGCGGTGGACGAGCGGATCGACTGGGATCTGATTTCCGAGGTCTGCCGGAAACGGCGCCACTGGCAGATCGTTTTTCTCGGGCCGCTCGTCCTGATTGATCGCATCCCGATCAGCGAACCCAACTTCCATTGGCTGGGCCCCAAGTCTTACGATCTCCTGCCCGCATATCTCCGGGGATTCGATGTCTGCTTGATCCCCTGGCTTGTGAATGAGCTCACGCGGTTTATGAGCCCCACGAAGACGCCGGAATATCTCGCCGCCGGCCGCCCTGTCGTCTCCACACCGATTCCTGATGTGGCACAGGACTACCGCGACGAGGCATATATTGCCGAAACTCCGGAATCTTTTATCGATCAATGTGCGCGTGCTTTGACGGCTGGAACTGGCTCGGCACGCAAACCCGAGCAAAGCCGCACCTGGGAAGAAACGGCTCGCGATATGCATGAAACCATCTGCCGTAAACTCGCCAAATAGCGCTGTGTAGACGCAATTCTCTTCATTTCAGAGGTGGAATCCGCGCTTCTCAAAGCGAGAAAAGCCCTACTTTTCTGTGCTGATACATTTAATTAAGTCCGCCCGCCATTTATCCACAATTTCCCTCGGAACAGAAAAAATCGTTGACGGAGCGGTATAGATCGCTATATTTATATCTTTACTCACGATAAGGAGGTGATTTAAATGGACAAGCTCCTCACTGTCCGAATCGACCAGGACCTTCTGCAGAAGGTGAAGGTCTCCACTGTGGCCGAGGAAACAACGATCGCCGACGTCGTTCGCGGCGCCCTGCGCGATTACGTAAAGAAGAATCCACCTTCCAAGGCCAAAGCAAAGGCAAAGGCGAAAGCCAAAGCCAAGAAAGCGGCCGCGCCCAAGAAGCGCACAACCGCCAAGAAAACCACTGCCAAGAAGACCACAGCCAAGCGCGCACCGGCTAAGAAAGCCGCAACCAAGAAGACCACAGCCAAAAAGACGACCGCCAAGAAGTCTCCGGCTAAGAAAACCACTGCCAAGAAGACCACAGCCAAGCGCGCACCGGCTAAGAAAGCCGCAACCAAGAAGACCACAGCCCGCAAGGCTGCACCGAAGACCGCCCGGGCAACCGCCAAGAAGTCGACAAAGCCCGCGGCCAAATCCCGGGCTCGTGGAAGCAAGAAAACCACAACGGCTTCCCGCGCCAAAAAGACCAAGAAGGGCAAGAAGTAAGGCCTTGAGGAAATCAGAATTCCCTGAATCACCCAGCCGGCCCGCATAAGTCTTGAATAAGACACCTTTTGCGGGCCGGCTTTTCTTATTCTCCCAGATTTCTTTCAAACCGGATTGACCTGTGACGCCCTGCAAGGCAAGGGCATGAGCCGCCCGGCAATCAGCCGGGCCACTTTCGTGGATTGAGATATCGTGGCGGAAGACTCGTCTCGAAAAAACAAAACATCAGCAGCAGGCGGTTGGCAGCGAAAACCCTCGCTCCCGTGGGCGGCGGTGTGCCTTTTTCTCGCCGTCTTTTTCACCATGGCCTTCGTCTATCACCCGGAAACGGGTTGGAACGTCAATACCCGGCTCGACCTTGTCTTCGCAGTCGTCCGTGATGGGACACTCTCTCTTGATCAATACCATGACAGGGCGCCTTACGCCACGGGAGACAAAGCACTTTTCAAAGGAACGTATTACAGCGACAAAATCTTCGGCGTCTCCCTGCTCGCCCTTCCTTTCTACTGGCTTGGCAATCTGGTGACTCCCGACACACTGGGTTTTGCGGGCGGCCACGCCTTAATGAAAACGGCTGCCGTCGCGGCTCCCGGCGCGTTTGCCGCCGCGCTGTTTTTCCTTCTCCTTGCCCGCCTTGGCTGTCCCCCTCGGCGGGCCGTCGCACTGACGGCATTTTCCGTCTTTGGCACCATGTGGTTCGGCTACGGAACGGTCTTCTATCCCTACATGCCCGGCCTCGCCTCGGCGCTCGCCGCGCTCTGGCTCATCTTTTTTCCGCCCGCCCGGCGGATGACGCCGCTCAACTGCTTTGCGATCGGTTTGCTTTTGGGCTACAGCCTGCTTTGCGATTTGACCTTCGGGCTCGCCGTTTTCGGGATCGGGGTGATCTGGCTCCTCCGGCTCGCAGACCAGGGCGGCCTGTTCGGCTCGCGGGCATTCGCGGAAATGACGGGACACCGGACGCCGATTCGCCGCCTTTCGATTCACGCCACCACTTTCTGGGCCGGTGTCCTGCTTCCACTCTCCTTCTTTTTCGCTTATTGTTTCGTGATTTTTGGCGAATTCACGATTCCCTATGAATACGAGGCGAGCCAGCGATTCCGCGAAGGCATGGCCCAGGGATTCATGGGCGTCCAGGCGCCGGAACTGGCGCCGCTGTATTACATGACTTTGCATCCATTTCGCGGACTTCTTTTTTGGTCACCAATCGTTTTGTTTGGGTTGGCTGGCTGCGTGAAAGCAACCCGCGAGCACGGCAAGCGGCGCCTGGCCGGCTGGCTGGGAATCTGGTGCTTTACCGCCTACCTGGTTTTCAATGCAGGGTATTATATGTGGTGGGGCGGCTGGGCCATGGGGCCGCGGCTGATGATTCCCATGCTCCCCTTTGTTCTTCTGGGACTGGGAGAAATGGCGCGGCCTCTGAAAAGGAGAAGAGGCGAGCGAAAAGTTCCCGCGAAACTGCTCTGGCCCGCGACTCTCGCTGCTGGCGTGCTCAGCCTGGCGCTGTCCCTCCCCCTTTCGCTCTACGACCCCCAGATTCCCCAAAGCAATCCGGACTCGGTTTTGGCGAAAGCGTCCTTCAGCACGGATCTCTATGTCCCCCACTGGCAGGCACACCGGGCCTTTTACTCCGGCAGGCTGGATCTTTGGCCCCCCTCTCGGCTGAAAGACTGGCGAGCAACGGGAGAAATCGGCTTCGGAATGCATCCGCTACAAAAGCTTCAAATCTGGAGTGAGACGGATGAAACGGGGCGCGCCCTTGGCGGCTATCTTTTCTTTTTCGGGATCGCGGGAGTTCTTATCGCCGGAGCTTTTTGGAAAGCTCCGGAAAAGATCCCGCGCATTGATCGCTCCGATTTCCCATTCGCCACCATCGACGGCGCGGCCGCTCCTCCCCCGCCGGGGACTCAAGGTTGAGCGATGGCCACAGCACGTAGGCAATCGTCCGGCGGAGTTCTCGTCCTGGTGGACAAATCGTAGGATGCGCAAAAGTGAACATCCGAGAGGCCCATCTTCTCGAACCACCGGCGAGCGCCCTCCGGCGTAAATACGTGAAGCGGATCATCGACTTCCCAGACTCCATCGTCGGTGGTGACTTCAATGTGTGAACTCAACACCGCCCCAAACTTCGTTTTCAGGATCACGTCCAAATATTCAAAGCGGTAGTGAACCGTTTCAGAGAGTGTCGCGCGTTCTTCGATTCCCTGCAAGCGGCGCGGGCGATAAGCCAGCGGCAACTCCGCTGCCACGCGGCCATCGCCTTTCAGGACACGCCTGATTTCACTGGCTAAAACTTCCAGGCGGTCCGCGGCTTTTTCGGGCTTTGAAGCGACGGCATAGGAAGGCGCAAACAAGCAAGAGATCAGGACTCCCGCGGAAGAACATTGGAACGGGAGCGACATGATATCCCCCTGAATGCAGGGAAAGTCCGCCGGCCGGCCGCGAAGCAATTCGAGCGAAAGATCGACTCCTGCGGTGAAGCGGCGGCTGCGCCGGCTCAATTGGAACGACAACTCTCCGTTCCCGCATCCAAGGTCGATAACTGGCCCTTTCGTTCCGTCTATTATTTTGGAATAGAAATCGGCAGGCTCCTGATCACTTGGAAAAACAAGACCGTAAAGGGATGGATTCGCATAGAGCGAGGAGTTGGATTTCATCATGTCTTTTGTAGGTACGATCCCGGCGAATGGAGAGAAGAACCGCACGAGTCGGCGCATCTCCACATATCGTTTTACCAGCGAAGTCGCAAGGAGAGGCTTAAATTCCTTGCACCAAGGGGCCCCCCTCTGCTCAATCGCCACGGTCAAACAGTGCGGTTTTTTAAACGAGCTTTAAAAAGCCAGCCAGAAACTAACAAGGATGAGCCTATGAAGAAAAACGTAAGTCTTTTCACGTCAGAGTCCGTGACCGAAGGCCACCCGGACAAAGTCAGCGATGCGATCAGCGATGCGGTCCTTGATCTCATCTTAACAGAAGATGGCAAGAACGCCAACCGAAGCCGCGTGGCCTGCGAAACCTTTGTCACCACCGGCCTGGTTGTCGTCGGCGGCGAGGTCAAGACCTCCATTCCGCTGGATATGGAAAAAGTCGAAAACACTGTCCGCGACGCGATTAAGCGGATTGGCTACAACAAGCCGGAATATCGTTTTGACTACAATTCCTGCGGCGTGCTCAACGCCCTCCACGCTCAGAGCAAAGACATCGGGCGAGGGGTCGACCGCAAGAACCCGAAAGCTCAGGGCGCCGGGGACCAGGGCATGATGTTCGGCTATGCCTGCGACGAAACAAAAGAACTGATGCCCGCCCCCATCGAGTATGCCCACAAGCTGACCAAGCGCCTGGCCGACGCGCGCCGCAAGGGAACGCTCAAGTGGCTGCGCCCCGATGGCAAAAGCCAGGTCACTCTGGAGTATGATGAGAATCACCAACCCGTGCGCGTGGACACCGTTGTCGTTTCCACCCAGCACGACCCGGAAGTGAAGAGCAAAGAGATCACCGAAGGCATTACCGAGGAAATCATCAGGAAGGTCCTGCCCTCCGATCTCGTCGACAACAAGATGAAGATTCACGTGAACCCCACCGGGCGGTTCGTCATCGGCGGCCCTCACGGCGATTCCGGCCTCACCGGCCGCAAGATTATCGTGGATACCTATGGGGGCATGGGACGCCATGGCGGTGGCGCCTTCTCTGGAAAGGACGCCTCCAAGGTCGACCGCTCAGCCACTTACATGGCGCGCTACCTCGCCAAGAATGTCGTGGCGGCCGGCTTTGCCAAGCGCTGCGAAGTCCAGCTTTCCTACGCCATTGGCGTGGCCAACCCGACCTCGGTTCGCGTCGATACCTTCGGCACAGCGAAAGAGGGTCTGACCGACCAGGAAATCTCGCGCCTCCTGTCCAAGCACATGGATCTGCGTCCCTACGCCATTATCGAATACCTGAAACTCACCCGGCCGATTTTCCATCTGACAAGTGCCTATGGCCACTTCGGCCGTAACGAGAAGGAATTCACGTGGGAGAAAACCGACTTGGCCAAGAAGCTCCGCAAGGGCTGAGGCACGGAACGACCCGCAATGCTCTGGGGCTCCTCCACGGGAGCCCCTTTTCTTTTTTTTCGTCCCACGGTGCACGAAACTGGCTCCTTTTACAGTCGATGGTTCAGAATAGATCTCGATTCAAAGGAAAAAACTCATGCCGATGCCGACTCTCACGAACATCTATGCCCTTCTGTTGATCATTCTGGGTGTGGCTGCCTACTTGATAACCGGTCAGGAAAGCATTACAGCCCTGATCCCTTCCTTCTTTGGCGTCGTCTTTCTGATCCTGGGAATCCTGGCGGGCATCAAAGAGACCTGGCGGAAGCACGTCATGCACGCGGCTTCGGTGCTTGCGCTGCTTGCCATTCTGGGCACCGCGAAAAGCACCATGGGCGTGATCGCGATGCTTTCCGGCGGAGAAGTGGACCGCCCCGGTGCGGCGGTGACGCAGTTCATCATGCTGGTGCTCTCCGCGGCTTTTCTCGGCCTCTGCGTCAATTCGTTCATCCAGGCGCGCCGCAATCGCGAATCAGAAGCTGCTTGATTTCTCCTGGAAACTCTTGCGGACTCCACCAGGGTCGCGGCAGATCATAGGCCGACATGATTGTAACCCGAGAGGAGTTCGCAAATGGCCAATAAAGCCGATGAAGTCGAATACACAATGCATGGCGATGATATGCAGTTTGTCGAGGTCATCCTCGACCCCGGTGAAACCGTGGTTTCCGAAGCTGGCTCCATGATGTATATGCGCCAGGGAATCGAAATGGAAACAAAGATGAGCGGCGGCGATGAAGGTTTCATGGGCAAGCTGCTGGGCGCGGGAAAACGCATGCTCACCGGCGAATCCCTGTTTCTCACCTACTATACGCACAAGGGATCCGGCGACAAATCCACGGTGGCATTCGCCGCTCCCTACCCTGGCAAGATTATTCCTCTGGATCTTTCGCAATACGGCACGATGCTTTGCCAGAAAGATAGCTATCTTTGCTCCGCCCTGGGCGTGGACGTCTCTGTCGCGTTCACGAAACGATTCGGCGCGGGCCTGTTCGGCGGCGAAGGGTTCATCCTCCAGAAGTTGGAAGGCGATGGCCTCGCCTTTGTCCACGCGGGGGGAACCGTGCATTATTTCGATCTCGGCCCCAACGAGCAGATGCGCGTCGATACCGGCTGCATCGTCGCCTTCCAGCAGAACGTCGGCTATGACATTCAATACGTTGGCGGGCTGAAGAGTGCGCTTTTCGGTGGTGAAGGGTTGTTTTTTGCCGTGTTGAAGGGGCCCGGCCGCGTTTTCCTTCAGTCGCTTCCCTTCTCCCGCCTTGCCGGCCGCATCTATAAGGCGGCTCCCCAGGGAGGCGGAAAACGCCAGGGCGAAGGTTCCGTGCTTGGTGGCCTGGGCGACATGCTCGCCGGAGACTGAGTTTCCAGTTTAGAAATCAAGAGGTGAATCTATGGCTTCCAGCCGTTTTTTTGAATACTACTGCGTTCCGAAAGAGTATCTGGTCGCTTTTGATTACAGCCGTTCGGGCCTCGACGAGGAATACCTCGCCCGCATGGAACCGGCCATGCAGAAGGCCTATGATGCCATGGAGGCTCTCGAGGGCGGGGCGATCGCCAATCCCGACGAAGATCGCATGGTAGGCCATTACTGGCTGCGCGACCTGGAACGCATCCCGGATGAAAAACTTCGCGAGCAGGTCAAGACCGACAATCAGCGGCTGTTCGGCCTCGTAAACGCCGTCAAAAACAATGACATCGCTCCGCCGGGCGGCGGGCGTTTCAAGAACCTGCTGGTCATTGGAATCGGGGGGAGCGCTCTCGGCCCGCAACTCGTCGCCGACGCATTATCCCAGGGCGACAAAGACCACCTGAAGCCCTTCTTCCTGGACAACACGGATCCCGACGGCGTTCAGCGCACCTTGAGACAACTCGCGGGGGAACTCCACTGCACAATCTGTCTCGTCATCAGCAAATCCGGCGGCACGCCGGAAACACGGAACGGGATGCTCCTCGCCGAGGAAGCCTATCGGCGGGTTGAATTGGAATTCGGCAAGCACGCCATCGCCATTACCGGCGAGGGCAGCAAGCTGGATCAATACGCCAGGGAAAACGGCTGGATCGATCGGCTGCCGATGTACGACTGGGTTGGTGGTCGGACAAGTATCATGTCGGCGGTTGGCTTGCTGCCCGCTGGGCTGCAAGGCGTGGATATCCAATCCTTCCTGGCCGGTGCGCGCGATATGGACCAGGCGACCCGAACGCGCGAGACACGCGACAACCCCTCCGCGCTTCTCTCGCTTTTCTGGCATTTTGCCACCGGTGGGCGCGGCGAAAAGGACATGGTGATCCTTCCCTACAAGGACCGCCTTTTACTCTTCAGCCGCTATCTCCAGCAACTCGTGATGGAATCGCTCGGCAAGGAGAAAGACCTGGAAGGCCGTGTTGTGGAACAGGGCATGACCGTCTATGGCAACAAGGGATCGACGGACCAGCACGCCTACGTCCAGCAGCTTCGAGACGGCATCGATAATTTCTTTCTCATTTTTGTCGAAGTCTTGAAAGATGGCGGCAACGCGTTGTTCGAGGTCGAACCCCTGGTGACCAGCGGCGATTATCTGTCAGGGTTCTACCAGGGAACGCGCCAGGCTCTTTCCGAGAAAAACCGCCTGAACGCAACCATCACCATCGAGGAAGTGAATGCCTATACACTCGGCGCGCTGATCGCGCTCTTCGAGCGGGCCGTTGGCTTTTACGCCTCACTGGTGAACATCAACGCCTATCACCAGCCCGGTGTCGAGGCGGGGAAAAAAGCCGCTGCGTCTATACTGGACATGCAAAAGAACTTAATCAAGACACTGAGCGAAACCCCGGATGTTTCCGAAACGGCGGAAGGCTGGGCCTCGAAAGCGCAAGCGGATTCGGAGACAACTTTCAAGATTCTCCAACACCTGGCCCACAATCAACGTGGTGTGGAAATGACTGGCCAGCACCCGAAGTCGGCAACATTCCGCTGGATCGGAACCCATTAAGTTCGTTTCGAGGGAAAGCGCAAGGCAATCGCCCTCTGGCAAATTCGTCAGAGGGCGTTTTGAATTCTCTTTTCCAGCCCGCGGCCATGGCTCCGATAGACGATTTCCCCTTCGCGATTGATGAGGATCATCGTGGGGATCGCGCGCACCTCGTAGGCCCGGTAAATGTCATCGGATCCTTCAAAGATCGTCGGGTAGTTGATCTCAGCGGAGAGTTCAAAATCGCGAAGTTTTTCGCGCTCATCATCGCCGCTGATGCCAATCACTTGAAATCCATCCGCCTTATATCTCTCCTGCAAGGCCATGACCTTCGGAAGGGATTCGCGGCAGGGTGGACACCACGTTGCCCAGAAGTCGAGCAGCACGACGTCTCCCTCGTAATCGCCCAGGGAGATTTCCGCCCCGCCTGTCGTCTTCCCGGAAAAGGGAAGAGCGGGTCCCTGTGAAGGCCCACTCCCCCCACCCACCGCAACCCGAATACCCAATGCCGCCACCCCAATGAGGACAACCGCCAGGGAGGCGATGACGGGTAGCCAGTTCGAAGCTCCCTCTGAAATCTCGGACTGATCTTGTTGGTTTTCCAGCATGGAGCTTCCCTCAAAAATTCTGCGAGCAAATGAGATATCTGCCAGTCTTCATGGAGTTTCCGACGGAGACCCTGCGCGAGACAATCGGGAAAATCAAAGTGGCGCGAGCGTCACGCCGTTTCAGAATCGTGGCTCATTGCCAGGCCGAAATGAATCGAGCCCGGGATCTGAAACCCGCACGAAGTGCGGAAAGGCGGAGCGCTCGCGCCGAGGCTGAGCTAATGCGGAGTTGTGGGGCCTGCTCTCCTTTGCTGCGGTTCAGGACCAGTTTCCCGATCCCGCGCCTAGACTTTATGCGAAAACGAGGCCATTCCAATCCGGGAATCCCATTGGGTTTTCTCTCTTGGCGAAAGAGGCTCCGCTGTGCTTTCCTTATCTGGCTCTTGGCGGTGCGCCGCGAATCGGTGCCGCACGGGCGCGGGATTCTCCAATCTCAGAAAAAACAAAACGCTATCTCAAAGGAGCTGCCGGTATATGCCATCCAAGGTCGATGCTTTTGGGGCAAAAAAGAAGATCTCTTTCGGCGCGGGCAACACGGCCACCTACTACAGCCTGCCGAAGCTTGAGGAGGCGGGTCTGGGTCCGGTTTCGAGACTTCCCGTCACCATCAAGGTGCTTTTGGAATCCGCGTTGCGGAATTACGATAACTTCGCCATCACCGAGGATCACGTGAAAAAGCTCGCTGGCTGGAGCGCCAAGGGGGGGCAACGCGAGGAAACGCCCTATAAGCCTGCCCGCGTCGTCCTGCAGGACTTTACCGGAGTGCCCGCCATCGTCGACCTCGCCGCCATGCGCGAGTCCATGCGCCAGCTCGGAGGCGATCCGGCCAAAATCCGGCCCCAGATCCCCTGCGATCTCGTCATCGACCACTCGGTGCAGGTTGATTACTTCGGCATCCAGGAAGCCCTGCGGATGAACGAGAAACGGGAATTCGAGCGGAATCTCGAGCGATACGAATTCCTCAAGTGGGGCCAGACCGCCTTCGATAACTTCCGCGTCGTGCCCCCCTCCACCGGCATTGTCCACCAGGTGAACCTGGAATACCTCTCCCAGGTCACGTTCCACGATAAGCAAAGCAATGTCGTCTATCCCGACAGCTGTGTCGGAACCGACTCCCACACTCCGATGGTCAATGGGCTGGGCGTTCTCGCCTGGGGCGTGGGCGGTATCGAGGCGGAAGCGGTCATGCTTAACCAGCCCATTTACATGCTCGTGCCCGACGTCGTCGGTTTCAAACTGACGGGCCAGCTTCCCGAGGGCGCCACGGCGACCGATCTGGTCCTGCGCATCACGGAAATGGCGCGCCAGAAAGGCGTCGTTGGCAAGTTCCTGGAATTCTACGGCGAAGGCGTCCGAAGCATGTCCGTCGCCGACCGCGCCACCATCGGCAACATGGCGCCCGAGCAGGGCTGCACCGTCAGCTTCTTCCCCATCGATGAAAAGACACTCGAATACATGCACCTGACCGGCCGCTCGGAAGAGCAGATCGATCTCACCGAGCGCTATGCCAAGGAACAGGGCATGTATCTCGGCCAGGAAGTCCCGGAATTCACGGATTCCATGGAACTCGACCTTTCCACCATCGAGCCCGCCATGGCCGGCCCCAAACGCCCCCACGACCGCATCAATCTCAGCGACGTGGGCCCGACATATAAGAAAACACTCCTCGCACCGGTCGGCCCGAGCGGCATGGGGCTCAAAGAAGAAGACTTACAGCGTTCCGGTGAAGTGAAGGATAACGGCCACAGCGAAAAGATTGACCACGGCGCTGTCGTCATTGCCGCGATCACGTCCTGCACGAACACCAGCAATCCTTCCGTGATGCTTGGCGCCGGACTGGTGGCCAAGAAAGCAGTCGAACGCGGCCTGAAGGTGAAGTCCTACGTCAAAACCTCCCTCGCCCCCGGCTCCACCGTCGTAACGGAATACCTGGAGAAATCGGGGCTCACGCCTTATCTGGAGAAACTGGGCTTCAACCTTGTCGGCTATGGCTGCACAACCTGTATCGGCAATTCAGGGCCCCTGCCCGAGCCCGTGGCGAAGGCCATCCAGGAGAACGACCTGGTCGTTTCTGCCGTCCTTTCCGGCAACCGCAACTTCGAGGGCCGCGTCAATCCCCTCACGCGCACGAACTATCTCGCTTCGCCGCCGCTGGTTGTCGCTTTCGCCCTCGCGGGTTCCACCGCTTTTGACATAACGAGAGAACCCCTCGGGACCGACAAGGAGGGCCAGCCGGTTTACCTGAAGGACATCTGGCCCTCGACGCAAGAAGTCCAGGATATGATGAAGAAGGCCGTCTCCCGCGACCAGTTCCTGCGCCGCTATGCGGATGTGTGGAAAGGTTCGGATGCCTGGCGTGAAATCGAGGCCAACCGCAGCGTCCTCTACGAGTGGCAGAATGATTCCACCTATGTCCGCCATCCTCCCTTCTTCGAAGGGCTTAAGCCCGAAGCCGAGCCCATCCAGCCCATCAAGGGCGCCCGGGTCTTCGGCATGTTTGGCGACTCGGTGACAACCGACCATATCTCCCCGGCGGGGGCCATCGCCAAGGATTCCCCGGCTGCCAGGTATCTCCAGAGCAAGGGCGTGGAACCGCGGGATTTCAACAGCTATGGCTCGCGCCGTGGCAACCACGAGGTCATGATGCGCGGCACATTCGCCAACATTCGCATCAAGAACATGCTCACGCCGGATGTGGAGGGGAACTCCACCGTGTATCACCCCACCGGCGAACAAATGTCCTTCTTCGACGCCTCGGAGAAATACCGTGAAGACGGAACCCCGCTCGTGATTCTGGCGGGCAAGGAATATGGCTCGGGCTCCTCGCGCGACTGGGCCGCAAAGGGCCCGGCGCTCCAGGGCGTTAAGGCCGTCATCGCCGAAAGCTACGAGCGCATCCACCGAAGCAACCTCATCGGCATGGGCATCCTGCCGCTCCAGTTTCAGAAAGGCGAATCGAGTCAAACACTCGGCCTCACCGGCAAGGAAACCTTCGATTTCGACGTCGATGACTCGCTGGCGCCCGGCCAGAAAATCACCGTTCGTGCCACCGGCGAGGATGGAAAAACAAAGACCTTCGAAGCCATCAACCGCATCGATACGCCGGTTGAGATCGAATATTACCGCAACGGCGGCATCCTGCAGACGGTTCTGCGCAAGCTGAAGTAAGCCGCGGCTTATCCGAAAAACCAGCCCCCCGTTCGGAAATTCCGCTCGGGGGACTTTCATTTGCTTTCACATCTCCTGATTCGTTTAATCGGAGAGTTTCAACCACTGCTGGACCGGCATCACGAAAGGGGCCGTTCGGATTATGAAGATTGATCGAAAACTGCATTCACACGTCGTGACCAAGGGTTTTGCCCGCGCTCCCGCCCGGTCCTACCTCCGGGCCATGGGGCTTGAAGACCAGGACATCAACAAGCCCTTCGTTGGCGTTGCATCCTGCTGGAACGAAGCCACCCCCTGTAATACCACCCTGGATGACCAGGGGGCGGACGTCGCTCGCGGTGTGAACGGCGCCGAAGGCACGCCCAGGCGCTTTACCACGATTTCCGTCAGCGACGGCATCGGCATGGGACACGAGGGAATGAAGGCCTCGCTGGTTTCCCGCGAAGTCATCGCCGACAGTGTCGAGCTGATGATGCGCTGCCATTGCTATGACGCGCTGGTGGGAATTGCCGGGTGCGACAAATCGCTGCCCGGAATGCTCATGGTCATGGGCCGGCTCAATCTGCCGTCTATCTTTCTATACGGAGGAACCATCCGGAAGGGAACGCTTCGCGGCAAGGATATCAGCGTGCTGGAAGTCTTTGAAGGCGTTGGGGCCCATTCGGCCGGCAAGATCAGCGACGAGGATCTGCACGAGATCGAATGCAACGCCTGCCCCGGAGCAGGATCCTGCGGAGGCCAGTTCACCGCCAACACCATGGCCTGTGTCGGCGAGGCCCTCGGCATGTCGCTTCCCGGAAGCAACTCCTACCCCGCCGAGGATAAAGGGCGCGAGGCGATTTGCGAGCGCATCGGCAAAGCCATCATGCATCTCGTCGAAAAAGATATCCGCCCTCGCGACATCATGACCTTCGAAGCATTCGAAAACGCCGCGGCCATTGTCGCCGCCACCGGCGGGTCGACCAACGCCATGCTCCACCTCCCCGCCATGGCGGCGGAGTGCGGCGTGAAATTCACCATCGACGATATGGATCGCGTCAGCCAGCGGACCCCCATCATCGCGGACCTGAAGCCCGGCGGCAAGTACCTGGCCGAAGATGTCCACGACGTGGGCGGCATTCCCGTAATACTCAAAGCGCTGCTGGATGGCGGCAAAATCCACGGCGACATCATGACGGTCACGGGAAAAACCATGGCGGAGAACCTCGAGGGCGTGGAGATTCCCTCGGGCCAGGATGTGATCGCCCCCGTTTCCAAGCCCTTCCGTCCAACCGGCGGCCTGACCGTCCTGCGCGGCAACCTGGCGCCCGATGGATGCGTCATCAAAACGGTCGGCGTGAAAGCCTACAAGCACCACGGCCCCGCCCGGGTCTTCGACTGCGAGGAAGACGCCTTCGACGCCATCGATTCCCTCAAAATCAAGAAGGGCGACGTGGTGGTGATCCGCTACGAGGGTCCGAAAGGCGGGCCCGGCATGCGCGAGATGCTCGCTCCGACCGCCGCCCTCGTGGGCCAGGGCCTGGGAAATGACTGCGCGATGGTGACCGATGGACGGTTCAGCGGCGCAACGCGCGGCCTCATGGTTGGCCACGTCACGCCGGAAGCGATGGTTGGCGGCCCCATCGGCCTGGTTCAGGACGGCGATATGATCACGATCGACGCGGAGAAGGGCCTGATTGAGCTGGAAATCGATGACGCCGTTTTGGAAGAGCGCCGGAAAAAATGGAAGCCAATCGATCCCAAATACCATGATGGAGCCCTCTGGAAATATGGCCAGCTCGCCGGCCCGGCCAGCGAAGGGGCTGTGACGGGACGCGGCGGCCAGTGCCCCATCGATGTCTCGTCCATGAAGATCCGGAAGTAACGCAGGCGAAAAGGCCTTGAGCACGCGGGATGGATGGCGGATGACCGCATCCATTCCGCGTGTTTTGATACCCATCAGGGAGAGGAGTACCCCCATGAATCCGCACCGAGTCCTCGGCGGCCTGCTGGCGCTGGCGATCCTGATCCTTGCAAACAACCCGCTCTCGGCTCAAAAATCGACGGCAGGCAGCGATGAACTGCCCCTTGGCGACTGGTTTTTCTCCAGTGGGACTCTAGAGCCCTTCGCCGCGATCCGGGCGAACCTGGTTGGAGAGGAATGGGTTCTCCAACCCAATGCCGATGAGCCGGACTTCAGCTTTGGCTGGATCGAGGGCCCGGTTCAAACCGTTCCACCCGCCTCCGATTCCCTTCCCGGCAACCTGGCCGGATTCCGTGTTCATTTCACATTCAGCAACGGCGAGCCCGGCCCGGCGCCGGAAATTCGCCTGCGCATGAACACCGCGGACTTCGGGCAATACGCCATCGGCGGCATCACCAACAATCGCTTCCAGCAACTGGCCCAGGGTGATGGCGTCGCCTCCGTGCAATTCGATCGCACGCTCCTTGAGCAGGAAACCGACTTCCATCTCTTCATCGACCTCCTCTCTGTCCCCAACCAGGGCAGTATCAGCCCGGAATGGGAGATTCGCATCGAAAGCATCGAATTCTTCACCACCGTATCCAACTCCTCTTTCGCCCGGGAAGAACTCATCAATGAGATGTATATGCAGAATGACCTGGACGTGTACGCCTTCGTTGGTGGGTCGCGCGAGGGGGATCTAATCCACCGCCGGTCGCAACAGGATGCGGCGGTCTCCTTCGCGTTCGACGGAGCCTTCTCCGTCGTGATCGACCAGGGAGAGCTGATCGCCTATACGCCGCTGGACGATTTTGCGGGAACAACGATTGAGGCGGAAGATGTTTTCGCCGCCGGGATATCGGATCAGCATGTCGCCTACCTGAAGACCAACGGCGAAGCCTCCTACTACAACTTTATCACCGGCGAAAAAACGGTGATCGGTGATAACGACAACTTCGCCGGAGTCATCGGTTCCGGCGATGGCACCCTGATCGTCATCGAAATCAACCAGTCCGGCACCGGAGTGGAGAACTTCTGGCAGTACGATACGCGGAAAGAGTCTCCCTCCCTCGAAACACTTCTCAACGTCAGCGATGTTGGAGCGACCAACCAGCGCACCACGGGCATCGTCGGGTCGGACAGCAAGAAAGAGCTTCTTCGTGCCGCCGGCATTGTTCCCTTGCTATCCGGCGGTCAGAAGTGATTCTCTCCCCGGCACAAAGCAGCCTGCGGCGCCATGGCTGAAGAGCAAGCGCCGGTAACTCTTTTCTGAAGGTCGACAATATGAAGAAAAACTACATCTTTTCCCCCGGTCCGACGGAGGTTCCCGCGGAAGTGCTTCTCGCCGGAGCCAGGCCCACAATCCACCACCGGAGCGCGGACTTCCCGCCCATCTTTGCACGGTGCCAGGAAAAGCTGAAAAAGGTTTACAAAACAAGCCACCCCATCGCCATCACCGCCAGCTCCGGCACCGGTGCGGTCGAGGCCGCCATGGTCTCCACCTGCTCCCCCGGTGATAAAGTGATTGTCTATAACGCAGGCAAATTCGGCGAGCGCTGGGTCAAAGTCGGAAACGCCTACGGCATGAATGTCATCGAGCTTTCCATCGACTGGGGCAAGCCGCTGGACATGGATCTCCTCGAAAAGACTCTCAAGGAGAATCCCGACACGCGCGCTGTGGTCGTCACCCAGACGGAAACATCCACGGGCACCGTCTCGGATATCAAGAAGCTGGGCGAAATCGTCAGCAAGACCGACGCGATTTCCATCGTGGATTGCGTGTCCTCCTTTGCCGCGGAGGAACTGCCCCAGGACGATTGGAAGATCGATATGGTCTGCACTGGCTCCCAGAAGGCCCTGATGATGCCGCCGGGTCTCGGATTCGCCTCCGTCAGCCCAAAGGCGGAGAAGCTCATGGAGAGCGCCAAGTGCCCGACGTTCTATTTCGATCTTCGCGCTTATCTGAAATCCATCGGCAAGAACGACACGCCGTTCACACCGGCCGTGAATATGTTCTATGCGCTGGAAGAAGCCCTGGACATGATTCTCGAGGAGGGCATGGAGGAGAACTGGGCGCGCCACCGCGTTCTGTCCCGCGCCTCCCGCAAGGCCATGGTGGATCTGGGTCTTTCGCTCTTCAGCGAGCGCCCCTCGGTTGTCGTGACAGCGGTGAATGTGCCCGATGGGATCGAATACAGCGCGTTTAACAAGCAGCTTAAGTCCCGCGGCATCACGATTGCCGGGGGCCAGGATCACATGAAGGGCAAGATTTTCCGCTTCGCAGCCCTGGGCTACTACAACATTTTCGATGTGGTGACGATCGTCAGCGCCATCGAGATGGGACTGCTCGCTGCTGGCCACGATGTCGTTCTCGGCCGCGGGGTTGCCGGTGCCATGGAGGTCCTGCGGGCCTACGATCCCGAGAAGGGCTGGTCCGCGGCGGAAGTCTTCACTCGTGACAACGAACCCATCAAGGAATTGATCCCGGCGGACTGATGCTCCCCGTCCTCAAATGACGAACAACATGGGGGCCGGGCGGATGTCCGGTCCTTTTTTCATGCATACCTTTGCGCTTATAAAAGGGATTCGGGGCTTTACCTTAAGAGATTGCAGCAAAAAGAGGAAAAACATTTGAGTGTCTTCCCCATTGCCCGCAATATCCGCGGCGGTTTTGAAGCCACCGAATGCAAGGCGTGCAAACTTTGAGCAAGCCGCATGTTTTTGAACAGAAAGGCATCCATGGAAATGAGAGAATCGATTCCGGAATCGTTCCTCGGCAAAGTTCACTTCTACCCGAATATCCCTGAAGAGCTGAAGGGCCTGCGCGAACTGTCCCGCAACCTCTGGTGGACCTGGAATCCGAAGGCCCGCGCTCTTTTTCGCATGATTGACGAAGAAACCTGGGTCCAGGCCCGGGGAAATGCTGTTCGCTTCCTGCGCAATGTCAGCCAGCACCAGCTTGACGAAGCGGCCCGGGACAAAAACGTCCTCAAGCGCTACCGCGAAGTGATGAGTTTCTATGACGAATACATGAGCGCGGACAAGAGCTGGTGGTCACAGCATCACGGCGACAAGTCCAAGGACACCTTGATCGCTTACTTCTCCGCTGAATACGGCCTGCACGAGATTTTCCAGACTTATTCTGGAGGCTTGGGCGTCCTGGCCGGTGATCATTGCAAATCCGCCTCGGACTTGGGCATTCCCATGGTCGCCGTTGGGCTGCTTTACAGAGACGGCTATTTCCAGCAACTCATCGACCAGAACGGAAACCAGATTCCTCACTACGAATCCCAGAAGTGGGAGGAACTCCCTGTTGAGGAAGTAACCGACCAGGACGGCAAGGAAATCAAGATTCGTGTCGAGTACCCCGGGCGCCTTGTCACGGCAAAAGTCTGGGTCATCCATGTCGGCCGCATTCCCATCTATATGATGGATACGGACCTGAGCGAGAATCTGGAGGGAGACCGCCATCTGACGTCGCGCCTGTATGGCGGCGACCAGGAAATGCGCATCCAGCAGGAAGTTCTGCTGGGCATGGGCGGCATCAAGGTCCTGAAAGCCCTCAAGGAAGCCGGCACCCTCGACCAGATGCCCACCATGTTCCACATGAATGAGGGGCACGCCGCTTTCCTGAGCCTGGAACGTCTCCGCAACTACATGGAGGAAGAAGAGCTGAGCATCGAGGAGGCCACGGAGGTGATCCGCGCCTCGTCGATCTTTACCACGCACACCCCGGTGCCGGCGGGCCACGACCGCTTTCCTCTCGGCCTGATGGATAAATACTTCCGTGGCTACTATGAAACCATGGCGATCTCCCGATCGGACTTTCTCCACTTCGGCATCGAGCCCATGCCCGACGGCCAGCAGCTCTTCTCCATGACCATTCTCGCCCTGCACTTCTCCGCCATGGCCAATGGCGTCTCCAAGCTCCACGGCGAAGTCTCCAAGGAGATGATGTCCCCCTTCTGGCACGATGTGCCGAGTTCTGAAACGCCCATCGACTATATCACAAACGGCGTGCATACGCGCACATGGATGAGTTTCCCCGTGCAGGATCTTTTCGACAAGCATGTGGGCACGAGCTGGCGCGAACGCATCATCCATCCGGATCTTTGGGAAGAGGCCATCGAGTCCATTCCCGACGAGGAACTCTGGAGTGTGATGAGCCATCTCAAGGAGGACTTGATCGAATTCATTCACGATCGCCTCCGCCGCCAGTACCAGCGATTTGGCGAGATGCCCGATGAGATCGAAAAGCTGAACCAGGTCTTCTCCGCCGATGCGCTGACCATCGGGTTCGCGCGCCGCTTTGCCACCTACAAGCGCGCAACACTGGTGTTCCAGGATCCTGACCGCCTGGCCCGCATCATGAGCCACCCGGAGCGCCCGATCCAGATGGTCTTTGCCGGAAAAGCCCACCCAGCCGATAAACCCGGCCAGGAATTCATCCGCCACATTATTGAATATTCCAAGCAGCCACCTTTCCGGAACCGGCTCGTTTTCCTCGAGAATTACGATATGAGCATCGGGCGCCGGCTGACCAGCGGCGTGGACCTCTGGCTCAACAACCCCCGCCGTCCCAATGAGGCCTCCGGAACCTCTGGCATGAAGGTGCCTCTCAATGGCGGTATGAACTGTTCCATTCTCGATGGATGGTGGCCGGAAGCCTACAAAATGAACCCGGACATCGGCTGGGCTTTTGGCTTCGAAAAACGCTATGAAGACCAGGCGAAGCAGGACGCGGAAGATGCCGAGCAGCTTTACCGCCTCCTGGAAAACGAAGTGGCCCCGCTCTTCTACGAACGCGATGAGAACGGAGTGCCGCGCCACTGGCTCACCCGCGTGAAAGAGGCGATGAAGACCGTCGGTCCTGTCTTCAACACGGATCGCATGGTCACTCAGTATACCGACCGGTATTACCTGAAGGGATCCCGGCGCTACCTGGAACTCATCGGCAACAATTACGCAAAGGCGATCGAGTCGTCGCGCCGCAAGGAAGAGCTGCGGAGACATTGGAATCAGATCCGTTGCAGCGCCAAGGTGATGTCGGAAATGCCCTCGGGCACCGATATGTACAGCACGCCGGTCAAGGATCAAATCAACGTGCAGGCCGAGGTGATCCTGGGCGAATTGAAGCCGGAAGAAGTCATCGTCGAGATTTACGCCGAAGAACTCACGCAGGGCAATGGACACCTGCCCGGTGTGAATCGCTTTCCCATGAAACTGGAAGGCGAGGAAGATAACAACGGGGAGACAGTCCATTACTACAAGGGAGCGTTCTCCATGGGAGAATCGGGAGAACATGGCTTCACAGTTCGCGTGATTCCCAACTATCCTGACCTGTTCCATCCCCAGGAGCTTGGCCTGGTTCGCTGGGCTCTCACGGAAACCTCGATCAAGTAATTTCGGCTTCATCCCTTCTGCACCGTTTTTCCGATTGGCGCCTCTTGACAGGGGCGCCAATCTGTTCCGGGTGCACGCTGAACTCAGAGAGGGACTTTGTGGCAGACGACAAGAAGAAATCGAAAACAACTCGGGAACGCCTGGAAGAGAAGAAACAGCAAAAGGCCGCCCCGCCCCCGGACGGACTGACTTTTCTTCAGCGCAGCCGAGGCTATCTCGATGCGCTGGTTTTCGCGTTTCTCCTCGCGATGTTCATCCGGACCTACGTGTTCGAACTCTTTATCATCCCCACGGGCTCGATGACGCCCACCCTGATCGGCGACAAGGCAGGGGAAGTGGCCATGGAGGATTACGACGGAGACGGAGTCAAAGACGTCATCTATGCATTCCCCCGAAGGTCCGACGAACTCCTGCAAATCTTCCTCATGAACGAGGATGCCACTTACAAGGACCAGATCTTCCTCACCGATGTATCCCGGCGCGAGGTCGTCCGCCTTGTATCGGAAAGCCACCGGCGGAGTGATATGATCATCGTCAACAAGTTCGCCTATTGGTTCTCGGAACCGGATCGGGCGGACATTGCGGTCTTCAAGGTTCCATACCGGCCGGGCCGCAATCAGTCATGGGAGGTTGACAAGCCTGTCTATATCAAACGGGTGATTGGCCTGCCTGACGAGACGGTGACGATTCAGCCCGTGGAGTTGGAAATCTTCGGAATCGGAGATCCCAACCGCTATTCGGAGCGTTGGGGCGGCAGGGAGGTTCATCTCCTCCCTAAGCCGATTCTCTTCGACGGAGACCCCTTGCGAAACGGCGTTCTGGGAGACCTGATCCATTACCCGCGGAAACGCTCGCTTATGCCTTCGCCAAATGATCCCTTCAATGTGGAAGAAGTGACTGAGGACGGGGTCCTGATGCTCGGCGACAATGCCAATTCCTCATCAGATGGCCGGTATTGGGGAGATGTTCCGCTGAATCATCTGAGAGGAAAAGCCATTTTGCGCTATTTCCCTCTGGGCGCGGCGGGGTTTCTCGACAAAGGAAGAAGCGCCGATTCGGAATGACCGAACCGGCGCTTGCAAAAGGCTGCCAAACAAAAGCGGCGATCAGGTGACGCGCCGTCCCAGCTCGCCCGCTTCAAAGAAGTGGGCCTTCTTCATGTTCGCCACGAGTTCCTTCTTCTCGTCGATTTCCGCCTGGACGTGAGAGTCAACGCGGGCAATGAAGGGGGACTTGTCCGTGGTCAGGTAGAGATACGTCTCGGCGCCCATGGGTTCGATGATTTCCACCGTCGCCATAACTGGCTGCACGAGATCGCGGTCGTCCGTGCGGACGAACTCGGGATCGTAAAAATCTTCGGGGCGGATGCCACAAGTGACATCGTTCTTGTCGATATTCGCCTCGCGCAGCAGAGCGGCTTTCTCCTGGGGAACTTCGAGGCGGGCGCTCCCTTCATTGAAGAACAACCTTCCATCCTCTTCTTCCAGCGACCCCTGAAGGAAATTCATCGGAGGTGAGCCAATGAAGCCCGCAACAAACTTATTGGCGGGAAGGTCGTAGAGAGTAATCGGATCATCGACCTGTTGGATAAGGCCATCCTTCATCACCACGATGCGATCGCCCATGGTCATCGCCTCAACCTGGTCGTGGGTGACATAGATCATCGTCGTTTGGAGACGGGCATGGAGTTTGGAAATCTCATTGCGCATCTGGACGCGAAGCTTGGCATCCAGGTTGGAGAGAGGCTCGTCAAACAAGAAAACTTTGGGTTTGCGGACAATGGCGCGGCCCACCGCGACTCGCTGGCGCTGGCCACCGGAAAGGGCCTTCGGTTTGCGGTCGAGGTAATCCTCAATGCTGAGAAGTTTTGCCGCTTCCATGACCCGCTGGTGAATTTCATCTTTCTTGAACTTGCGCAGTTTCAAGCCGAAAGCCATGTTCTTATAGACAGTCATGTGGGGGTAGAGCGCGTAATTCTGAAAGACCATGGCGATGTCGCGGTCTTTCGGAGGGACATCGTTCACCGTCCGGTCTTCGATCTGAATGGTGCCGTCGGTAATATCTTCCAAGCCGGCCACCATGCGAAGAGTGGTCGACTTGCCACAGCCGGACGGTCCCACGAGGACCAGGAATTCCCGGTCCTGAACCTCGAGGCTTACATCGCAAACAGCGGGTTCTTTCGACCCCGGATAGTATTTGAAAATGTTGGTTAATGTAACAGATGCCATAGTCTCTGTTCTTGATGTCCTTCCTGTCAGTCTTCGGCTCTTTGAAAAAGCATGGATTTCAGCAAATGCCACTGAGTCGAAGGATGGAGGGATCCCTTTCGACCGCACGTGATGTTGCAATTCCCGGAGAAAGGGTCAAGCGCGATCATGAAGTCAGTTCAAAGAGTCAACCAAGTGGCGCAGGGGGCAGGCTAATCTCGCCTTGTGCCACACCCCTCCTTACAACATACCCACAGGGCAGAGAGAGCTTTTCCTCGACGGAGCACCATGGCATCCAAACGAGAAAACTGGCGGCGCGCATTTCCCTGGATCCTGTTCGCGCTGGCCCTGGCCTCATTCGGCTTCTACCAGTGGATCTCCTGGAGCCAGTGGGCATCCCACCGTGTTTACCTGGCCGACGTGGGCGTGATGAACTCCGCTCTTTCCAGCTATCTCCACGACACCGGCTTTCTTCGCCATCCGTTAGCTCCCACGGTAGAGGGAAACTACTTTGGGATCCATTTTCGTCCGGTCTTTCTCCTGATCATGGCGCTTTATACGCTGGCGGACCATGTGATGACGCTCCTGAGCTTCTACGCCTTTTTCGCCGCCGCCGCGGTCGTCCCCCTCGGACTTCTCGCCCTACGAGTCACCGGCAGCCGAATCCTGGCCCTCTCGTTTGCACTTCTTTACGCAACCAATCACTTTATCACATCCATCCATCTCGCCCAGCACCCGGAGATACTTGTCTTTGCCGGATGGTTCACGGCGTTCTGGGCCCTGGAGAGCCAAAGGCCCTGGTGGTATGCGATTGGGCTGCTCTGGGTCGTTTCCGTAAAGGAAGACCTGGGGGGATACGTATTCCTCCTGGGAGCGGCACAATTTCTCGAGAAAGATCCCGCGCGGAGACGCTGGGGCATTTGGAGCATGGCGGCAGGCGTTGCCTGGACCGGCTTCGCCTTTCTCATGATGCGTGTCTCCGGGATGGAAGCCTTCCACGAGGCAAACGTGAATCCCGGCTCTCGCTTCGATCTCCTCCAAGCCGGTCCCCTTGCCATCGCCGGGCGCCTGTTTGATCCCACATTGATCGCCCTCTTTGCGTCGGTCGGTTTCCTGGCCCTGATCGATTGGCGAACCATCTGGATTGGGATCATCGGCGCCTGGTTTTTCATGAGCACGGGGGATCCCATCGTCGGGAAACTCGGTTATTATTACAGCTACGCGGCCATGCCGTTCTTTTTTTATGCCGCCATCCGCGGCAGCGCCTGGCTCCTTGATCGAGTTCCCAATCGCCGCCAGCAAGCCTCACTGATCCTGGCGGCCCTGCTCTTCCTCACGGGCGCGATTTCTTTTTTTCTGCCCACCAGAACGGATAACTATACGTTCCGCCCCTTCCAAGTGACGGATTATCATCGACAGGCGCGGGAAATCGCCCGTTCTCTGCCGGATGAGGCCAGCATGGCCGCGGCCTGGGATCTTTATTGCCAGGTGCCCAACCGGGAAACGCTTCTCGGATTGCGGCTGGCCAACCTGGATCGGGTGGACTATGTTTTCATCAGCCGGGCCGGATCCATTGCCAACCTGGCCGGCGAGGAGAAGAAAGCGGAGCGGGAAGCCGTCTTCGAGCGCCTCAACTCCGAGGAATTTACAACCCAATATGACGACGGCACATACGTCGTTCTGGCTCGGCCAGGCGTGACTCCATGACACCGATCAAGCGGCCGATACAACGCTGGGAATGGATCCTTCTCCTTATCGCGACGGCAATTGGGGCCATGCTGCGCTTTTGGATGGTGCCGCGCGTGCCAGGGCTCTGGTATGATGAGGCGATCAATGGTCTCGATGCTCTTCAGATCCTGAATGAGCCCGGATTCCCGATCTTTTTCGCCACGGAAAACCACATGCGCGAGCCTCTCTATATGTATTTGGAGGCGCTTGGCGTTCTCACGGGCGGCACGACGGCGATCGCGCTTCGCGCCGTGAGCGCCGTCATTGGTGCCATCACGATCCCGGTTGTCTGGCTGCTGGCGCGGGAGTTCCGCGGCGCGCATATCGCCGCTCTCGCCGTTGTCTTTTTCGCCCTCATGCGCTGGCATATCCATTTCTCCGCGCTCGCCTTTCGCACCATTCTCGCACCGCTTTTTTGCGCATTGGTTTTCCTCTTCTTCTTTCGCATGCTCCGAAAACGCGGATACGCAGACTCCGCGTTGTGCGGGGTTTTCCTGGGACTGGGCGCCTATACGTATCTCGCTTTCCGCCTGGTGCCGGTTATGCTCCTGCTCGCGGGAGGCTGGTTCATCGCTTCCGAGTATATACGCATCGGGCCGCGCGCGCTCAAGCTGCGCTTGAAGCAACTCGGGGCCGCCGTTGCGGCCGCGTTTCTCGTCTTTCTTCCCCTCGGCCTGGATTACTTGGAAAACCCGGACCACTTCACGGGCCGGAGTGGAGAAGTCTCCCTGTTCGAGCGAGAAAACACCGCCAGAATTATCGCCCGCCAGGCGCGCGATGTCGCCCTCATGCCATTGCTTCGAGGCGACCACGTCGGGAAGCACAATCTTCCCGGCCCTCCTCGATTCAACCAGTTCTTCGAAGAAAACCCGGAAGATGTCCTGGAGCGATGGAATCTTGAGAAAGCCGTGGCGAATGCCGCAGGCCGGCCCCCTTACGACCCACACGGCACGGGTGTCCCCGTCTTCGGCGCGGTGGGCGGCCTGCTTTTCTACCTCGGATTCTTCCTGCTCGTATTCCGGCGTCCCGCGCGAAATATAAAGGGCCTCGCCCTGTCCTCGTGGATTCTGATCGGCTCGCTGGCGTCCGTACTGAGCTTTGGCGCACCAAACATGCTCCGCTTGCTGATTCTGACGCCCGCGGCCGCCATTGCTCTTTCCCTGGGCGCCGAGCTTGTGATGCGCCGCCTTTTGATCCACCGCTGGCAATATCTCCTTCTTGGAGGGGCATTGATTCTCCTATTTGCCGGAACAGAGATATCCCGGCTGATTCGCTGGCCTCACCACCCCATGGTGACGACCGAGTTCAATGCGGAATGGGCCGATGTGGGCGATTATCTGAGAAAGCAGCCCGACCGCCTTCCCGTGCGCCTGCCCTTTGACGCCCCCGCCACGCTGCGTTTTCTGGCCCACGGCCATGACTTCAACCCACCTGCCCGGGAGCTGCAGGAACGCTGGTGGGAATTCCGGACAGAACCACCGTTTCCGACTCTTGAGCCATGGGGATTGGCAATGCCCGACGGGCGAAGCACGCGGATCTTCCACCCCGCGAATATCATGATGGGGCGTTTGGTGGAAACTGTTCCCCCACCGGGTGGCGACCCCGGTCCCCTGCCCGAGGAATTAAAATCCACCCGTTCAGGCCAATAAATCTTGCGTGGCATTTTATTGGCGTTAAGGTTGGAATGGGCAAATGTGCCCGGAAACGCTTGACCACCACACCGGTCACAGTCCATGACCTTCAGCCGATTGGGCGAAAGCCCTGTTTCCCGGCTTTCTTCGTGATTCACCCTCATGCCTGACAGCACCCAATCGACTGCAGGATCTCTCTCACCCATCAAACTCTAGTCTCTGGAGGACTCTCAATTGGCAGTTAAACTCGCAATCAACGGTTTCGGACGTATTGGCCGCCTCGCTTTCCGCTCGGCCATGGAAAATGACGGCGTCGAAGTCGTCTCCATCAACGACCTCGCCGATCTGGAAACCAATGTTCACCTGCTCAAATATGATACGGTGCATGGCCGCTTCAACGGTGATGTGAAAATCGAAGGCGGCGACCTGGTCGTGAACGGTAAGAAGATCAAGGTGACCCAGGAGAAGGACCCCGCCAACCTCCCCCACGACGAAGTGGGAGCGGACTATGTGCTGGAATCCACCGGTGTCTTCCGCGACAAGGCGGGCGCTGGCAAGCACCTCAAGGGCAACGTCAAGCGCGTCATCATCTCCGCCCCGGGCAAAGACGTCGACTATACAGTCGTCATGGGCGTCAACGACGATGAAATTCCCGCCGACGCGAAGATTCTCTCCAACGCCTCCTGCACCACCAACTGTCTCGCGCCGCTCGTTAAAGTGCTCAATGACAAGTGGGGCATCGCCAAGGGCCTGGTGACGACCATTCACTCCTACACCAACGACCAGCAGATCCTCGATCTTCTCCACAAGGATCTGCGCCGCGCACGCGCCGCAGCCCAGAACATGATCCCCACGTCCACCGGCGCCGCCAAGGCCATCGGCCTCGTGATTCCCGAAATGAAGGGCAAGCTCGACGGCCTTTCCGTCCGCGTGCCCACCATGAACGTCTCACTGGTCGACTTCGTGGCCGAGTTGAAGAGCGAAGTGGGCAAGGACGACGTGAACGCCGCCATGAAGGCTGCCGCCGATTCCGGCCCGCTTTCCCCCTTCTTCAACTACTCCGACGAGCCGCTGGTCAGCTCGGACTTCAACCACGATCCCGCCAGCTCGACCTTCGACGCCGGCAGCACCTATGTCGTTGGCAACATGGTGAAGGTCCTCGCCTGGTACGACAACGAATGGGGCTACGCCAGCCGCTGTATCGATCTCGTCACCAAAATGGGATAAACCCAGCCAACCGAGAATCGAGTAACACCAGGTAAATCACGGATAGGCACGGGCACGATCTCATCCCGCCGTGCCTATCCATTTTCATTTTCAGATAACTCCGTATAGACAAGGGGACGATATGGCTCGGAAGAAATTCATCGCCGGTAATTGGAAAGAAAACAAACTCATCGGCGAGGCAGTGCAGCTCGTTGATGAACTGCTCCCGCTGGTTAAAGACTTTGGCGCTGTGGATATCGCGGTTTGCCCGGCATTCCTCAGCATTCCCGCCGTGAAAGAGAAGCTGTCCGGCTCGAAAGTCATGCTGGGTGCGCAAAATGCTTTTTCGACGGATGTTGACGGCAAGCTCGTCCAGAGCGGCGCCTACACGGGCGAAGTCTCTCCCGCAATGGTCCAGGATGCCGGGTGTGAATGGGTGATCCTCGGCCACAGCGAACGGCGCCAGTACTTCGGCGAGACCGATGAAAAGGTGAACGCGAAGATTCGCGCCTGTTACGACGTCGGACTCAAGCCGATCGTTTGCGTTGGCGAAACCCTGCAGGAGCGCGAGGCCGACAAAACGGCTTCTATTATTGATTCCCAGGTGCGCACCTGCCTGAAGGGCCTGCCCGCCGAGAAGGTGAAGGAATCGGTGGTCGCCTACGAGCCGGTTTGGGCCATCGGAACAGGAAAGACGGCATCCCCGGAGCAGGCGCAGGAAGTCCATTCCCAGATTCGCAACATCCTGAAGGACATGTTCGGCGCCGGCGTGGCCGACTCGATGCGCATTCAGTACGGCGGCTCGATGAAGCCTGGCAACGCCAAGGAGCTGCTCTCCCAGCCGGATATCGACGGAGGCCTGATTGGTGGCGCCTCCTTGAAGGCACCCGACTTCGCCGCCATTTGCGAAGCCGGCATCTAAGCCTCCGCGGATTCCTCATTTAAAGTTGAAAGGCAGAGCGGTGAACTCCTCTCTGCCTGTTATTTTTTTATCCCATTGCCAAAGGACTTGCCAGGAAAGGTCTCGGCGAATAGGGAGGGCACATACAGGAATGCGGAGTGAAACCTTCTTTCTTCATTTTTTGAAAGAGTGCGCTATGAGGAACCTTCTCTATATGTGGCTCGCTGTCTTTGCGCTGGCCACATCAGGCCTGTCTTTGCCGGCACAGGGCCGCCCTCCATCGAAAGTGCGTTTCGTTGTCTTAGGCGACAGCCAGTTTTCCAATCCAGGAATGTATGAACGCCTGATGCACGAGATGAACCTGCTCCGGCCGGATTTCGTCATCCAGGTTGGTGATATGATTCAGGGCTATATCCACGACAAGCACCAGTTGCGTGGTGAATGGCGCCGCTTTCGCAAACAAATCTCCGCCCTTGAAGTGCCCTTTTTCCCGGTCCCGGGAAATCACGACGTGGTGACAAAAGAATCGGAAGAGGTCTATCAGGAACTCTGGGGGCGCGAGCGCCTCGTCTATTCCTTCACCGATGGTCCGGCCCATTGTATCATCCTGGATTCCTGGCATGGAGAAGAAGACGACCGCATTGCCGAATGGCAGCGCGAATGGCTCCGGAAGGACCTGGAATCCTTCGCCGAGAGAAACGGCGGCAAAGGATCAGAGGAGTTCTCCCGGAAGTCGATCTTTGTCTTCCTGCATAGCCCACTCTGGAGATATACAGATGACCACCCCGGCAAGCAGGACTGGAACAAGGTCCGTGGCATATTGAAAGAATATCCCGTCCACCTGGTCGCCGCCGGCCACACCCACGAATACGTCTGGGAAGAGCATGATGGAATCCAATACGCTGTAATCAACAGCACCGCCGGGCGGCAGGCGCTGGAACGGGGCGGATTTTTCCACTCTTACCTGCATATCACGGCAGAGCCGACCGGCGACTCCCATGTCGCTGTCATGAAACCGGCGTCGATTCTTCCCCTGGATACAGTCAATTCCGAGGATCGCGACACGATTCCCCGTTTCCAGCTGAGCGACCGGGCCATTCGGATCGACGAATGGCAGACGGGACGTCCGCTGGATATCACCATCATGGCGCCGATCCTCAATGAACTTGACCAGCCTCGTCTCTACCGCCTTGCCTGGTATCTCCCCTACCAATCCAACGTGTCCGTTGCCCCCCACTCCGCCTGGGTCGAAGTCCCTCCGGGCGAGATGATTGAAAAGAATTTTCGCATCACATCGCATAGTGCGCCGCCGCGAGAGAAAATGCCCTACCTGGAAATCGAAACGGAAGAAACGCTGAGAACAGGTGTTGTATCCCGGGAGTGGGAGAAGCGTTACCGTGCCGAACAGGAAGGCGAGATCGCCGTCGAGTACCCGAGCCAGATCGAACTCGACAAGCCGGTGACGTTCTCGGCGCGATACACACTCTTTGTTCCCCCATCCGTGGAGGTTCCAAAACGAAAGGGAGAAATCACCATCGATGGAAAACTCGGAGAAAAAACCTGGGAACATGCGGGAAGCATCGATGCGTTCAAGCTGAGAAACGGGGATCCCGCGAAGCTGGAGACTCAGGTTTGGCTGCTTTATGATGAAGAGTTTCTTTACGTCGCAGCGCGACTGGAGGAACCAAATCCAGATGGACTGCGCACGAAAGCCCACGGTGACATACCGATGACCTGGAATGACGACGATTTCGAATTGTTTTTCGATCCCGGACAGACGCAGAAGGATTACATCCGCCTATTCCAGAATGCCGCGGGAACACGCTTTAATTCTCTTCCCCGGACGGTCCCCAATAAGTATTACCAAAGTGATTACAGAAGTGAAATCGAGATCGGAGAAGATTCCTGGGCTCTCGAGATGGCAATCCCCTGGAGCGACCTGGCCTTGGAAGAAGGGCCCGAGCCGGGAGATGTCTGGGGTCTCAACATCGGCCGCCACCGGCAGCAAAACGAAATTCCGCAAATGCTCTGGGCCGGGAACCTCTACGATGCAAAACGCTACGGAAATCTGAAGTTTCAGTGAACGTCTAGACAAAGGGGCGGCAAGAGAGCGCCGCCCCTGATTTTCCTAGCCCAACAGCTTCGCAAATTCATCCACGGCAGCGTGGACGCTTTTTTCGATTTCGCTGATCGGCAGCTCAAACATATAGGCTGGAGCCGTGACGATTTTATTCTTCTCATCGACGTGCGCCTCATCCACTTTCTTTTCAATGTGTTTCGCCCCCATCGCTTCGATTTGAGCCGCCACGTCCGCGTTATTTCCGATCGTCAGTTCCACACCATTGCCGATCACCTTCGCGGCGATCACCGGAGCGATGCAAACAAACGCCATGGGCTTTCCCGCGCTGTGGCAGTCCTTGATTAACTTCTGCAAGCCATCGTGCACTTTCGCTTCTGGCCCGTCGAAAGCAAAGCTCGAGAGGTTCTTCGCGGCGCCGAATCCTCCAGGAAAAAAGAGCCCGTCGAAATCAGCAGCGCTCACCTCTTCCAGGGCCTTGATTTTCCCGCGCGCGATGCGCGACGCCTCGATCAGCACGTTCCGGTGCTCGGGTGTTTCCTCCACCCGTCCTTCATAATGATTCACCACATGAGCCTGCTCGATATTGGGAGCAACACATTGAATTGTATAACCTTTTTTCTCAAGGGCGAGCATGGCCATCACGGCCTCATGGATTTCCGCGCCGTCGAACACGCCGCATCCCGCAAGCACCAAACCGATCGTTTTCGACATGAACCAGCTCCTTTCTGATTTTCCTAATCAAGCGCTTTGCCTTTAACCGGCCATATCTTTCCGAAGCAAGGGAATCAAGACACGATTGGCGGGGATGGGTTGGCAAAGGAAAGGGATTGAATTATGCCCCGATTTAGGTGGAACTTCTTTGTTTGTCCGGGGGGAGAGAAAAAAGAAACCAATCGTGGCCAAGATCAATGAGCACAGCAGACAACAAGAAGACCCAGACTCCCTCGGCGGACATGAATCGCAAACAGCTGATTCTCATCGGCGGGGGCAAGGACCTGGCAACGGACTTTCAGGCGGCACTCGACTCTGAGGATTATTTTCTCCACGTCAAGGGCGAGAGCTGGAAATCGGCCAGTTGGCAACGCACGCGCTTTCCCGGTGAATCCTGGGCCGTGGTCGCTCTGGAGCGGGGTGGAGAAATCGATCCCCAGGAACTCGTGGAATGCGTCAAGCTGGTGAGGCTGAGCTTCCGTCCGACACGGCTCGTTGTTCTGCTCAAGTCCTTCTCCATGAAGCCGATCCTGGCGGTTGCCCGGGCTGGCGCGGACGGTGCCCTGCCGGCGGATGCGGACTCCGGTCAAATCTGGAGCGAGTTGGAAGGGCCTGGCGTGGAGGTCGCCGAGTATTTTCCCGACCCGGAAATCTGGCTGCAATCACTGCGGCGCGCGTCCATGGAAATGGATCTCTCCGCGGAACGGGGAATTCAGCTCAAAAAACTGCTGCGCATCTTCGTCAGCCAGCTTGGTGTCGAGAGAGCCTCGATCATGCTGCTCGAGGGCGACCGGCTGCGTCTGGCCGCGGCGATTGGACTTCCCGAAAATGCCGACCGGCAGGAAACCATTGAACTGCGCCCCGGCAGCATCACCGACTGGGTGATTCAAAATCGCCGGCCTCGCCTCGTTCTCGGCGAGGTCGCGGGAAGCCGCCCTTTGGCGAAAGGGGTGCAAAGCGCCGTTTGTTCGCCAATCATCGTGAAAGGGAGCGTTCTTGGTGCGGTCAGTTTTTCCTCATCTGAAGGAAGAGCGCTCAACCAGATGGACCTGAGCACGACAGAAGTCTTCGCAAGCCATCTTGGCATGGCCATCAGCAACCAGCGCCTGATGGAAGACAACATCGAGGCAGAACGCCTGGCAGCCATTGGTTCGACCATGGCCACGGTTTCCCACTGTCTGAAGAACTTGCTTACGATTTTCAAAGGATCCGTCTCGATTATGCAGCGCGCGCTGGAGAAGGATGACCTCAGCTTGGCCGCGAACGCATATAACCTGATTCGAAACGGCACGCGCCGCATTGAAAACCTGGTGCTCGATCTCCTCGACATGTCCAAACAGAGGGAACCGGAATATACCGAAACCGATCCGTGCGATATGCTGGATGAAATCCAGGAGGTCTTTAATCCGGAGAGCCAGCAAAAAAAGTTCGGATTCGAAATCAAGTGCCGCGTGGACGGACGTTACCTCCTCGACTCATTCCGGCTCCAGCGCGCTTTGCTCAATCTGCTCTCGAATTCCCTCGATGCGATTCCGGCGGAAGGAAAAATCCGGCTTTCCGTCTCGCGGGAAGAGGATCTTCTGAATTTTCAGGTCGAGGACAACGGACCGGGCGTGGAGAAAGAAAAGCTGGAATCGATTTTCGATCCCTTCTATTCCACCAAGGGCTCTTCCGGCACGGGCCTTGGGCTGGCCATGGTTCAGAAATTTTGCGAAGAGAACAACGGCTCGGCGGAGGTTGCCAACGATTCAAATCTGGGCGGGTTGCGATTTTCGATCAAATTGCCGATTTATAATCCGGAGAACGAGACGGCAGAAGATTAGAAGTATCGCATTCGTGTCAGGTTCAGAATCCGGCGATTCATCGTGCGCAACCTCTGGCAAAGGATCTTGGCCAGGTTGCGCATAAAGATCAATGCCCAGTCGGGATGCTTTTCCAAAAGAGTGTTCAACTTCCCGGTGGGAAAGCGCACAAGGCGGCACCGTTCAAGCGCGACAACGGTGGCGGAACGCGGGCCGCCTTCGAGTAAAGACATTTCCCCAATGACATCGCCTGCATTCAATTTGTTGATGGCGATTTCCACGCTGGGATTAATCGATTCGAGACAGATCCCTACGCGCCCCTCCAGCAGAATCATCAGGTCTCCGTTCTCTTCCCCCTCTTCTATAAGTGTCTGGCCCTTGTAAGCATAGACCCCTTCACCAATCTTGGCAATCGCTCGCAGGGCAGCATCCGGCACATCTTGAAACAAGGCAATCTCGCGGAAGACTTTCGCGAATTCCGCCTTCTCTGTCGCTCGGCTCATCATGCCCCGTTTTCTCCCCTCAAAGTTGCGAAGCGTAACGCGATCTCAACCGAGTGAAATACGATCCCCCAACCAGGATCAAGGGAAACACCAGCAACGCCGGCAAAACGATCAACAGGGACAGCGCGCTGACCTGGGAGGTTGGAGCATAATGCATGAGCGTCATCAGACGCACGGAAAGCGTTGTCGGCCCGGGGGGAATCACCAACACCGCCGCACCCGCTTCGCCCATGATGAGTGCGAAACCCGCGAGGCCTCCGGCCACAACTCCCGGCCAGATTGACGCCCATCCCCAAACGCGCAGGTGGTCGAACCACCGGTTGCTCTCAAGCCGCGTGGCTTCCGCGAGTTCCCGGGGCGCATCCCGTAGAAGGTATTCACAAAGCAGCGCGACGAGAGGTGTGAAACGAATCAAGTAAGCCAGCACCAGTGGAACCAGAGTGCTGTCGAGCCGCGCGAGTCCATCGTCCAGGGAGAAAGGCAAGCTCCCGGGTGGAAGAAGCAAAAGGACCTTCAAACCGATTCCGATAACGGGGCCGGGCAGGACAAGCCCGGACAGCAGAACAAGGCGGGGGATGGCCGGCTTTCGAAGCGATGCCAGGGAAAGCCCCGCAAGAACCCCGGCAACGGCACACAGGGCAGCCGCGATTGCGGACACCATCAGAGAAAAGAAGAACTCCTCGCGAGAGAGATCCCATGTTTCCACAATGACGGAGAAAAAGCCGCCGGGGCCGCGCGTCGTGACAAGCAAAACCCCCAGAAGCGCCGCCGCGGGAAGGCCGCCAAGGCTCCACCCCGCCAGGCGAATCAAGGAGAGGCCGGGACTTCGGACAGGTGGCGGAGGCACTTCAGCCGCTGGAGCCCCGTTTCCCTGCTCCTGTGGCCAAAGGCGATTGAGAACATAGATGGCGATTGGCAGAGACAAAAGAACAATCAGAAAAGAGGCCTGCGCCGCGGCGGCTCCGTCGTAATAGACACCGAACTGCGTATAGACATTGCTGACAAGGAGGGGCTGGGACCGCAGGGCTTCGGGGATTCCGAACTCGGTCATCGCCAGAAGAAACACCAGAATCCCGCCCATCACAAATCCCGGCACGGCCATGGGTAAAACGAGGCGAAGAAGAACACGCGCGGGAGAGGTCTCGAGCCGGCCCGCTTCCTCAACCTCGGGGCGGGCTTTCGCCAGCACGGCCATCAGTGCCAGGAAGGCGACGGACGCAAAGGACCAGGCGAACAGGAGCCCCGTTCCGGGAAGAGAATACAGCTTTCCCAGGCCGGTTGCCCCTTTCTCTTCCGAAACAAGTCCGAACCAATCCAAGGCGGCCGCAATCATTTGCGACAAGCTGCCCTGCGGGCCGAAGAGCCGAATACCAGCGACGGCAATCACCGTGGGAGAAATAAACAGAGGCAAGACGGCGAGGGCGACAAGAAGGCCGCGCCGCCATCCGCTTTCAAGCCGGGCCGCCACAAGCGCCGGAATCAGCATCCACGCCGTCCCAATCAAAGCGGCGAGCAAGGCGGCAAAAACGCTGTTTGCGGTCAGTCGGAGGAGGTGGCCGGTATCAAACCCGCCGCTTTCCGCGGCGCCGGAAAGGCCGCTGGGGGAAAAAATCAGGGCCGCGAAAAGGCTCGCCAGCAGGAAGGCCCAGAGCCCGGGCAACAGAATGGCCAGAGGGCGGGCAGGCATCAGTTGGCTCGCTGGCGGCGCCTGCCCACATAGCTCAGGTGCTGGTGATCGCCGCGCAGAAGGAAAAAACGCTCGATCAACGTGCCAGCGAAATGAATCGTTTTCGCGACCCAGCGCCGCTTGCCGTATGCAAAGTAGAAAAGAAGTTCGAGCTCATCCGCGAGAAAGAGATCCTCGCATTGGGCGAGCGGCTCAAAATGATGATAGAGAATCTGGCGTATAGACGCCGAACCCGTATCTTCGTTAGCGGATTCGCTCTGAAACTCCAGCGGAACATCCACCGTTGGATAACGCCGCCGAATCTTTTCCACGAGACGCGGGGCGATGCGGTTCATGAAGCGTTCTTTTCTCTCCGCGCGAGCGACATGCTCGTGGACAATAGCATACGCATCAGCGGTCAGAAGGGGCAGCAAGCTGGAGATCACTCGCGGAAGCTCCGGCACGTGGTGGAGCGAATCCTTGGCCATGAAGACACCGAATGTCTTCGGCTGAAACGGAGGGTGGGCGGGCTCGCCACGTATATACTCGACGCTATGCACTCCCTCCTCCCGCGCATGGAGGCGCGCCAGGCGGACCTCTTCGAAACTCGGATCGAAACCCGCGACGTCCAGCCCCTGCCGCGCCGCCTCCAGGCCAAATTGCCCTCCCCCGCAGCCGACATCGATCGCCCGCCGCCCCTTCATTTCCGAAAGGCGGGAAAAAAGCAATTCTCCGGTATACCGGGGATAAATCCCCCAGGAACGCCGCTCGTCGCGGTCGTCCGGTTCCAGCACTCCCTTTGGATAAAAGGGCGGGTGCGTGCCTTTGATCCGCATGTCGAAGATCGACCGGTCGCCCACATCCCAGAAGTGGCGCATGAAGCGCCCCCAGTAACGCCCCTCCTCAAGGATCTTCTGGTCCTGGGCCGATGGCTCCGGCGGTTCGCTGGAAAGAGAAACGGGAGATCCTTCTTCCAGAATCGCGGCCGGGATTTGCTCCTCGTATCGCCGAAGAAAGGCTCGTTCGTCCGCGACTTCACGCAGCGCATCCCTGACAAGATCCGGAATTCCTTCTTCCACGCGATACCAGCGGCTGCATTTGTCACAGCGAAGAATCCCGTCCAGGAGTTCTCCCGTCTCCGATTCGGACAGGGTGTGCTCGATTCTCAGGCGGCCGGACGAACCGCAGGAAGGGCAGCAGATTATACGAAGGAGGGATGGAAACAAAAGCCAGCTGTCCTTATCTGTTGAGCAATTTATCGCTGAAAATCGATCTGCAGGTGAGCAACCACGGGGAGGTGATCCGAGAGAGCCACATCATCCACGGAGGTGTCGAGAACCTCGATGCCCGGCCGCCGCACAAACAGGTAATCGATCAGGCGCTCCGGCTCAAGCGCGGGATAGGTCAATCGCTGGGAAACCGGGAGGACTTGAGGTGACAATTGATAGACACTGTCTAGACGTTGCCGCACGGGTTCCAGCGCGGACGCATCGGGCTCGGCGTTCAGGTCGCCGCCGAAAATGAGCGGAAGAGACTCTGGCACGTCATCAATAAGGCCGGCCACTTCCCGGAGCTGAACCTCCCGCTGATCCTGGGTGACCCCCAAGTGCGTATTCATCACGGCGAGTGCGCCCCATGGGGTCGCCACACGTGCGGACAAGGCGACGCGTTGCTCGCTATACCAGGAAGGGAAGCCGGGGTTCGATTCCGAGTAGTCCGGCTGAAAAAGCTCCCGCGTTTTCGTTCCGATTATTGGCCAGCGGCTTAGAAGAGCGATGCCGTACTCCCCCGCTGCGTGCTCGAGAGCGGGGGCAAAAGCAGAGTCAAAATCCAGGGCATCCGCGAGATACTGGGCCTGGTCCATCATGGCCGAGCGCTCGGCGTTCCTGTCCACTTCCTGCAACAGGATCACATCCGCATCGCTTTCCTGGAGGTAAGCCGCAATGTCCTCCATATTGGCGCGCAAATCGTCTCCGCGAAGGGATTCGCCGGGTCCCGCTCCGATTCGAATATTATAGGTCATCGCCGTGATTTCCACATCCTGCCCCGTTTGGGGAGAGACGTGACCGCACCCCGTGAGAAGGAAAAAGGTGAAAAAACCAAAAACCAGATGCCGCATGAAAAGAAGCCTCCCGGGCGCGAATTCCCGTCTCCATATCATATCGCCACGGGCGGGCAATACGGAAAGGCCCCGCCGGCGAGAAGCGATGGGGTTTGACTCTGCCGCGCAAGAGTTTCTAATCTTCGTTCCCCATGGTTTGAAAGCCGGGGTTTTGCCAAAGGAGGCCAGGCCATTGCGCAGTGATATCGTCAAAAAGGGATTCGAGCGCGCGCCCCACCGCTCGCTTCTCAAGGCCACGGGAAACTTTACCGACGGTGATATGGACAAGCCATTCATCGCCATTTGCAACTCCCACGTCGACATCATCCCGGGCCATACCCACCTCGACGAGGTCGGCCAGTTCATCAAGCAATGCGTCCGCGAGGCCGGAGGGGTTCCCTTTGTCTTCAACACCATCGGGGTCGACGATGGCATCGCCATGGGCCACACGGGAATGAAGTATTCTCTCCCCTCGCGCGAGTTGATCGCCGATTCCGTTGAGACGATGATCAGCGCCCACCAGTTCGACGCAATGATCTGTATCCCCAACTGCGACAAGATCGTTCCCGGCATGATGATGGCCGCCATGCGCTGCAATATCCCCACCATCTTTACCTCCGGCGGGCCGATGGAAGCCGGTGTCACCCCCGACGGCCGCACCATGGACCTGATCAGCGTCTTCGAAGGCGTTGGTGCCTACAAGTCGGGGCAGATCGACGAAGAAGAATTGAAGCTGCGTGAAGACTTTGGCTGTCCCACCTGCGGATCCTGCTCGGGCATGTTCACCGCCAACTCAATGAATTGCCTCGCCGAGGCCCTCGGCGTGGCGCTGCCCGGCAATGGGACGATCCTGGCCACCAGCGAAGAGCGCCAGAACCTCTGGCGCCGTGCCGCCCAGCGCATCGTCGCCATGGCTCGCGAATTCGATGATAAGGGCGAAGGACACGGCCTCCTGCCACGGGAGATCTGCACGCGGGAAGCCTTCGATAATGCCATGGTGCTGGATATGGCCATGGGCGGTTCGACGAATACACTCCTCCACACGCTCGCCATCGCCCGCGAAGCTGGAGTCGAATACGACATTGCGCGGGTGAACGATCTCTCCAACCTGACACCCAACATCTCCAAGGTCTCGCCTTCTTCCCAGTATCACGTCCAGGACGTCCACCTTGCCGGGGGAATCCACACCATTCTCGGAGAAGTCACGCGGTCGCGCCCCGAACTGCTTCAACTGAATTGCGCCACGGTGACCGGCAAGACGCTCGGCCAGAACATTTCCGAATACGATATCCGCGGGGAAAGCGCCCTCCCCGAGGCTCATCGGATCGTGCGCGCCGGAGGTCAAGGCGCCGGCAAAGCGACCTACCGGATGGTCCACGGAAAAAACGACGGCTCCACTGCCGTTTTTGATCCTCCCGCCACCGCCGAAGATCCCTATGCCGGGATGGACCTGAATTTTGACCCATGGGATTGCATTCGCCCCGCTGGCAAGGAATACAGCCAGACCGGCGGCCTCTCGATCCTTTTCGGGAACGTGGCGCCCGAGGGCTGTGTGGTCAAAACGGCCGGGGTGCATCCCGGGATGATGGAATTCGAAGGCGAAGCAATCGTTTTCGAGTCCCAGGAAGACGCTTGTGAGGGGATCCTTGCGGGAAAAGTCCGCGCCGGTCATGTCGTCGTGATCCGCTATGAAGGCCCTCGCGGTGGGCCCGGCATGCAGGAAATGCTCGCCCCGACATCGTATATCATGGGGCAGGGACTTGGTGACAAAGTCGCCCTGATCACCGATGGCCGTTTCAGCGGCGGAACGCGGGGCGCCTGCATCGGCCACGTCTCGCCGGAAGCGGCCGAGGGCGGGCCAATCGGACTGCTGAAGGATGGTGATCAGGTCTCTATCGACATTCTGAAAGGGAAGTTGAATGTCTCTCTTTCTGATAAAGAGATGGAACAGCGCCGTTCGGAATGGACGCAGCGCGAGCCGCGGATGAACTTCGGATGGCTCGGGCGATACCAGAAACTGGTGACAAACGCCTCCCAGGGTGCCGTCCTGCGGGCCTGAGCACCAAGCGCCTCCGGACGTCTTTCCTTGTGAAACCCTGCTCCCAGGATTAGAGTCCTTCCCGATCAACTGCCACGGAAGGGAGGCTCCCTCCGAAGATGTTCATCATCGCCTTGACCCCGATCGTTGGTACAAGCTTTCCCGCCCTGGTTCCAGCCATTCTGTCGGTGGCCGGCGCCCTTGGTTATCGCGCCACGACTGGAAGCAACCAGGGGGGACAACTGAATAAGAAGCTCCGCCAGCAAATCGAGGAGCGAACAAATGTCACCCTCCGCGTCGACGAAATCGTGTTCGAAGCCGTGGAAGAAGAAGTCGCCCGCGCCGAGAGCATCTATCTGGAAAAGGACGACATCGTGCTCGGCATCATCAAAGACGAGCGCAACCGGCTGCGCATCGAGGTGAGCGGCCCCAAAGGCATTGATCCGAAACTCCTCGAACGCCAGGGACAGGAATTCATGGAAGAAGTCGCCCAAATGTTTGCCCAAAACCGCGCCGTGGAACAGATCGAGCGTCTCAACGCGGAAGTCGCCGAGGAGGTCCGCGAGGAAAATGGCGAAATCCGCCTGACAATCCGCCGCTGGACCTGAGCCAACAAGCTGCAGCCGAATTCTGATGACACGAGAGGCCCATGAGCGAGGGACGGTTCTCCAAGCTTGAGAGAAAAGATTCCAAGGAGAAACAAGCGAAAGGGTTCCCTCCTCCGGCCGGGACGGTGGCACGAGGGGAGGACAGGCCTGCCCAGACCCCGGATACTGAAGATCCCAACCTGTATCCTTCCTTTATCCAGCAGGCGGACGAGGCGTTTTTCACGGGCAACTTCCGCGATGCCCTCCGCCATTACAGCCGCGCCCTCCAGCAGGAAAACAACCATGTCTATCCCTGGATCGGGCAGATTTCCTCTCTCATCGAGCTGAAGCAATACAAGGAAGCGGAGCTTTGGTCCAACAGAGCCCTCGAGCAATTCCCGGAGGACTCCTCGCTCCTCTCCCAGCGTGCCCGCGTCCTCGCCCTGACCGGCAACATCAAGCGAGCCCTGGGCGTCAGCGACTATGCCATGAGCAAAGGCGCCACCGAGTGGACCTGGCTTGCGCGGGGAGAAGTGCTTCTGGAGAGCAAGGACCGGAGTGCTCTCTTCTGTTTTGAAAAAGCCGTCGAGGAAGCAGGAGATGCTGATTGGAGAGTGCCTTTTCTGGCGGGACTGGCCTTTTCCCGAAAACGCCAGTGGGCAAATGCCCAGGATTTCCTCCGCCGCGCCGCCGAGATTCATCCAAAGAATTACTTCGTCTGGTTCGAGATGGCCCGGGTTCTCATGGGAATGAGCTACATCGACCGGGCCCAGGACGCTCTCAACCGCGTCCTGCAACTCAAGCCGGATTACAAGCCCGCCAGGGAGATGGAAGTCGCCCTCTACCGCCGGCCGTTTTTCAAACGCGTCTTCGGCCTGTTCAAGCGATGATTTTTCTTTTGATTTCCGAATCACCCAAGTCTTTAATTTTAAAGTCTCAAATCCCTCTCTAATTTACCCTCTCATTTTGAATTTCATTCGGCGAGTCATTATTCCGGGGTCTGATTTCCCCTCGCATTCCATTCCGTTTCATTCCGTAAATGAAACTGATTACCCTTCCTGTTTTCTGATCGAGACTCCTCTGCTTAAAATCGTGTCACTTCTGTAAATTTAATTTACGCCAGCGCTTTCCCCGGGCATTTCTTCTGAATCCGTGGGGATCTCAGCTCGTCCATCCATATGCGACCAAAACGCTGATTCAAAACACTTTACGCATCTATGACTTGCCTTCAAGTTTCATCTGTCTCCCTCAGAGACGCCCTGGCCAGAATCTTCATCCAGAGATGGCTTAGACTTCGCATGTAAGTAGAATCATTTAGAAGCGCCATCTGGATGTTTCAAAAGTGGAAAACAAATTCCGGCGAAAAGCACAGGGCTCTTCTCATTCTCTTTCCAAGACGATACAACTCAGAAAGCATGGCGTTTCAAATGCTTCATCTCCCCGCCAAAGGTAATAAAAAGCTGTTCAGCACAGCGATTGGCTTCGTTGCTCTTCTGCTGACGCTCCTGCTGCCTCTTCCGTCTACTGCCCAGTCTTCCCCTCAGATGACAGCAGAATTGATTTCCGGAGATCCGACGCTTCCTGGTGAGACAATCCGGGTTCGGCTGACCCTCTCAGGGCTCGAAGACGACATCCTTGGCTATAACGCACGGCTCGCTTGGCCGGACTCTTCCCTGGCGTACCAGGGAATCGATTTCAGAGACGCCGCGCCGAACGCCGCTCTCGTCGAACCGGGCACGGGAGAAGAAATGGCGTATCTGAACATCGCGGAAATCGATGCGCTGGGTTATCAGGCACCGATCGAAATTGCCGACTTTCTTTTCCAGGTGAGCCAGGCTCCCTGCGATTACTCCGTGATTCTCGGAAACAACCCGGACATCGATTCCGGAGCCATCCTGACAGCCACCGGCGAATTGGCCTCAGAATTTAACACGGCCGGCCTGAGCAACATTTCAGGTCCCTGCTCCACACCGACTCCGACTCCTGATCCGACGGCCACCCCGACCCCGACGCCCACCCCGACAGCCACCCCAACGGCCACGGCGGTCCCCGATCCCGCGCGCTTCTACCTGGAAGTGGATTCTCCCCAGTCCAGCTATACAGCCGGTGAGAACATTGTCTTTAACCTGGGCCTCGATCAGAACGAAACGGGCCTGAGCCCCTCAGGCTTCAATCTCTATCTCGAATACCCCAAGGGGGCCTTTGAATACGCCGGCCGTATGGCGGGCGACGGCGGCTGGAGTGCCAACGTCTCCCCCGCCGAAGACATGGGTGATACCATGCGCCACGCGGTGACGGGAACCCTGACAGGCGACAACCGC